>JAUIDY010000010.1 GCA_030428385.1 Rhodothermia bacterium
GGCGGCCCACCGATGGGCTGTCAAAAACCCGACGACCTTCTCATCCTTTGCCGCAACGAATATGCGCCGAGACTCCTGTCGAATCCACACAGGGAAATCATTATCCCAGCGTTTGCGGGCATCCTCAGACGGTCCGAAACGGGCGTCCAATCCGGCCTGCTGGTCTAGTAATGCTTGCCACAATTCGCCAACGTCTTGCTGATCCTTTTTCGTTGCGCGGTGAACGGTGATCGCCATCTGGTCCTCTCGAAGAAAGTTTTCGCATCAGTTGGGCCCCAAACGCGGATAATCTTCCCGAGTGCCTTCGGCATGAGCGAATCAGGCGGTCACGGCGGCGTGACGTGGTTTCAGGTAGCCTTTTTTCACCAGTAGTTCGGCGTTGAGAACCGCTCCACCTGCTGCCCCACGCACGGTGTTATGAACCAACGCCACAAACTTCACATCCAGCACCTCACAATCGCGAATCCGGCCAATGGAAACCGTCATGCCACGGCCATGGGCCGCATGGCGGCGTGGCTGGGGCTGATGCGGCGCGTCGAATACTTGCAAGAGTTGTTCAGGCTCGGTGGGCAAGTCGAGGTCGGCAATGGGGCTTTTGAAACCCAGAAACGCCGCACGTACTTCCTCGGGCGTAGCCGACGTGCGCAGCTTGGCCGAGATGCACAACATGTGCCCATCCAGCACCGGCACCCGGTTGCACTGAGGGCTCACCGTGATGTCAGCCATATCGATCCCAGCGTTGCCCAGCGTGCCAAGCAATTTTTTGGGTTCATTCACCAGCTTGTCCTCTTCCCCGCCAATAAACGGCACGACGTTGCCCAAAATATCGAGGGACGACACGCCGGGATACCCCGCGCCGGAGAGGGCTTGTAACGTCGTCACCTGGACAATTTCGACCCCAAACGCGTCCATCAACGGCTTGAGGGCACACACTAACCCAACGGTGGAGCAGTTGGGGTTGGTAACGATAAATCCGTCGTCGCTGAAGGTTTGCGTGTCGATGAGCGCGATATGGTCCGGGTTCACTTCCGGGATGAGCAGCGGGACGTTGTCCACCATCCGATAGTTGCGGGCATTGGAGATCACCGGATAGCCCGCCTCGGCGAACGAACGCTCCACCTCACCGGCAATACCACCCGGCAACCCAGAAAACACAAAGTCGCAGTCAATACCGGGCGTCCCATGCACGACCACTTGATCCGCGACCGAGGCCGGAATAGGCGTGCTTCCAATCCAGTTGGTGGCGTCTTTATACCGTTTACCTGCCGAGCGCTCGGATGCCGCAAGGGCGGTGATCTCGAACCACGGATGGCCATCGAGGATTTCCACGAACTTCTGTCCCACAGCGCCCGTGGCGCCCAGGATTCCTACACGATACTTCGTACGCATGATGGTTGGGGTAGCATGCGGTGATACAAAAAGACGAACTCAGGACGTTGGCACCGTGCCCTTATTATTGTCATCACGAAGCTCCGAAGGAGCTGTGGTGATCTCACCCCGACCGAGAAGAGCACCGCAGACGGGGTAAGATCGCCACGTCGCGAATGCTCCTCGCGATGACAAATGCGAGGGTGCGTAAGTCCTAGAACGACTAAAATACGACGACCCCACTCCGTAAACCGCTCCGTGCTCACCCGTTCACCGCGTCTTGGTGGAGAATTTACCGAACGCCGCCCCTCCGTCGTTCAGGTACAGAAGTAGGACACATCATCCCAGGCGGCGTTGGCCTGACCGCGAACGTAGTCGTCCTCGTCTTTCAGCGCACGTTTGACAGATTCGATGGCTTCGGCAGATAAGGCACTGTTAAACCGACGGGCCAAGTGCCCGAGCCCCAGGATGGCATTGCCGCGTACTTCCGGCACGGCATGGTCCGCCAGAATGAGGCATATCGCCACTGCCTCGTCCATATGCGTTCCATGCAGGGCCACCCCAATAATTGCCTCGCTGATTCGTTCCACCTCGCCCTCCGCGATGAGCGCCCACACTCCCTGTGGCGTCCATTCTGAAACTTCTTCATACTTCATGACGCCCGCTCCGCGTCGATCTGACGAATCAGTCGTATGGCAATGCCAATAAGCAGCAACATCCCCAATACCAACGTCCCCCAGAGCAAGACTTGACTCCATGGAACGTCCTCGGGGGGCGGTTGCAACTGGGCTTCTCCACCGAGGTCTACTACTTCGCCTACGGTAGCCAAAGTTCGATCTGCCAGCCCTCCGCCCTCGCCCGGCACCAGGCGTAGCAAATCTTCGGCATCAAACGCTGAGGAAGACACGGCGGGATTGCCAAACGCCAGCGTAAAAGGACCATCGCCCCGGGGCACAAACAAAACATATTCTGGCGTCCACCCCACTTCCAGAACGGGCGGGACGCTGCCAAATCCACCGCCTGCGGGGTCAACTTCTAACAACCAATAATCGTCATTCCGGCGTGGAGCAATGGTGATGGGCGGTGACGAAAGTTCTTGCTCCTGCCGCTTCAACCGATACACCAATCCTTCATACCGCGTCTGCCACGGCCCTTCGGGTTGATACGAAGCTTTTAAGGACACCCGTGCCACGGTGTTGGGATCATGCAAGGCGAAGGACAAGCGGTCCACTGGCAACACGCCCCGAAAGGCAAACCGGTACAGATGGTCACCCTCTGAAACCAACGGTAGCTGCGTCCACTGCGGCTGCACCTCCGACCGTTCGACCGTGGTCCCCATTACGGATTCCAAATGGGGGGGCGCATCGCCTTGCCACGTGATTCGTAAATACGGGGCTCTCCGAGGTGGAAAGGTTACGTCACTTCGATCCAAGGCATTGCCATCAAATCGCAGATGCGCAAGGGTCGCTGGGCGCCCCCAGCGCTGCCAGTTTTGCAGGTCGCTGCTCGTTTCGACGGTGACGTTGGTGAGAAAATCGGCCGTTGTGTCGGCCCATGCAAAACGCAGTGCCTGCAAGGGCTCCTCCACCGTGCTCGCATCCAGCAGGTAGGCCCGCACCGCGTCTGACCGCCGACGCGGGCGCTGTGAGACTTCGATCAAAGCCCCCGTTGCTGTTCGTTGCACCTGCACCTCCAACTGGGCCAACGGAACCTCGGAGCGGCCATACAGCGGGAATAGCGGCAGTTTGTGTGACTGCGGCAGGATGGGCGTGGCTACACCGCGCAGGTATACGGCGTGGGGCACCTCTTCCCCATTGGCATTAAACACCCGCAGGTCGCCGAGGTCTTTGCGCGTGATGGTATCGTAGACTTCCGGCGGAAGCAGCACCACCTGCAATGCCTCACCCTCGATGGGGTGGACCTGAACCCCACGCGCAAAGTCATCTGGTGTGCGTTGCTGTGCGACCAGCGGCTGCGACAACAGCCATCCAACACTCAACCATAAAAGTAGACGCATCATGCGGATTCCGGAGGATCAGGTTCAGGACGATGTGTGTCGGAGGTTTCCGTAGCGGGGGGTTCTACCGAATCCGGCGTAGCCACTGGAGGGGTTTCCTCGACAGGATCAGGGCGCTCCGGCGGGACTGGCGCAAAATAGCCCACCAGCAGCAACAGCACCCCTACCACCAGAAACGTCACAATCCGCGCTCCGGCTCCGATGCTGCTCAAATCTACGGCGAACAGCTTCACCACGGTCAGCCCAAGCAGCGCCGCCGCTGCGATCCACACGATGCGTCCGCCCCGCCGCGAGGCAATGACCATGGTTGTGACGCCCAGCACAGCCCAGAAAATCGTAAGCGCTGTCTGGAAGTTGGTCGACGCCATCAGCGTGTCGATTTCATAGGGCACGCCTGTCCAGAAATGTACGGTCCGCGCCAGCGAGGCGTTGAGCCACACAAAGGCCGTGAGTGAAAGCACCCACAACAGTCCCACCGTGGTCTGTTCTTTCCCAAAGTCATCCAGCAGACGGCGGCTTGTTCGGTACCACATCACCGCCACCAACAACCCCAGCGCGAGAACCAGATCGAGCGGGTTGGCGATGGGTATGTATGGCCACGGATCAGGGTCGGCGGCAAAAGAGAGGCTGAAATAGACCGACCACCACCATGCAAAAAACAGCAACGGAATGCTGCCCCACAGCAGATAGGCTTTTCGCCGTTCGCCCAGTGGCCACCCCGAGCCGTTCGCCCCACGAACCGCGAGAAATACCAACAAGATGGGCATGGCTCCGATGCCTAAAAACGCCCATACCGTGTCTTGCGGGGCATAGCTGTCGGCCAGCCAATACAACTCCCAACTACCCAAAATAGACAGCAGCCAGAGCCCCGCCCCATGCAAGAGGTTGAGGATAGCCCCCGAGGCATCGCCTTCAAAGCGCCGCAGCACCACAAGATGCGCCAACAGCGCCAGCGGCCACGACACATAGCCGCCCCCCTGCAACGGATGATCCAACCCAAACGCGCTAATACCACACAAAAGGAAAAGCTCCATCAGCAACAGCAACGCCGGAATGCGCAAGCTCTGCCAGACCAGCCGTTTGCGCAAGACCGTGGCGAGCACGGCCGACAGAGCCAAAAACACAAGCACGCCATGAAAGGCGAGGTCATCGCTGTAGTCCCCCACCTCGCGCACGATCTCAGCAATGCCGCCGATGAGCCACCAGAGCGTGCCCGTCGCCAGGTAGACGTACGCTATCCCCGGCTCCCACTTCTTAACCTGTTCGCGCCGCGTTTGCACATAATAAGCGGTAAATAATGCCGACACGCTCAGCGCTATCATGCCGCAGAAATAGGGGTTGAGCACAGGCCACGTGGCACTAAAGGTTTCCAGGCTGACGATAAAGCTTCCGGCAGCAGCCAGCTGCAGCACGTAACCTGCGAGGCGCACCAGCAAACGCTTCTGCCGAACACCTAGCCACACCAGCGCTGCCCCTTCCAGGGCCCATCCCGTCCCCGTCCACGTTGCATCTGCTGCAAATGGCAGGATCATCGTGGCCATGGCGATACCAATCCCAGCAAACGCCTCCACCAACATGCGGATCGTCTCCGGTGCCCGTTGATAGAGGAGCCACGCGGCCACCACGTAAAAGAGCCCAAAGCCAAACGCACTCCACGCGAGCCCGTAAGCGTATGCCTCCATCATCACCGCCTGCAACCCGAAGACAAAAACGGGCAACCCAAACACCAGCGTGCCATCTACCAGGTTGGTCATCTTGGGCAGGCGATGCCGGGCATGCAGCAACGCCACACCGAAATAGATCAGGAAGAACAGAATCAGGAACGGCTCGGTCGAGCGAAAAAACGCAGGCTCGTACTGCTCCGCCATCCACAACCCGGCAATGCCGAAGGTGCAAAAGAATCCCACCAGATTCAGCGGTCGCCACGGTTTGAACCAGGCAATCGCCACCACGGCGGCGTTGAGCACGAGGTAATAGCTAAACAGGGCCACATGGCTCCCCTCGCCCGTGGACGCCAGCACCGGGGCAAAAAACCCACAAAGGAGGGCCAGCACGGCGAGGCTCTGCGCATTCTGCAACACCGCCACCAATGCGGTCAACACTGCCACGGCTACCAACAGACCAAATGCGATCCCACTGGGGATGAGTTCATATAGCCGAAAAGCAGCAAAGATGGAAAGGTAGAGCACCCCCACGCCGCCACCTTGCATGGCGAGGCCCACATCGGGGCGTTTTTCACGAAGCCGCCACCCCAGCCCCGTCAGCGCGATACCTGCCAGGGCGGTAGCCGCCAGCCGTAGTTCAATAGGGAAAATGTCGTTGTCGACGGCGTATTTGACCAGGAAGGCAAAGCCAAAGAACAAAACCACCACTCCGACCCGAACCAGCGGGTTGCCTCCAAAGAGCAACGCCTTAAGCGGGGCCAACACATCTCTCGGAGGCGATACGGATTCCTCGGGCAACGGGACCCGAGGCCGTTCCTCCGCCAACGTGGGCGCTGCGGCGGGTTCGGGAGCAGCGCTTTCTGACGGGGCAGTAACCTGGGGCGGCAGCGGAGGTGGGACAGGTTCTGCTTCTGTTGGCTCACCCGTTACGGGCAGCGCTGTATCTATAGTATCTGGCGCTTCAACGGCAGCGGCGGGCTGTGGGGCGGGCTTCGACGCAGCGGGCGGGGCGGCTCCCAATGTGGCCTTTGCCGTGAGCAGTTGGACCTGGGTTTCAAGTTCTTTCTGTCTTTTTTTGCTGTCTTGTTGGGCCCACAGCAGGTACCCAATCAACGCTCCGGGGATAAATCCCTCAATGCCAAGCAGGGCTCCCGTAAGCGCACCCACGATGAGGGGAAGGACGATTTGCATTGTGGCGGACCGTGCATCATAGAGGGCGTAGAACCGCCGGGTAACCCCAATCAGGGCTGCGGAAAATGCAAGGCCCATCGACACTCAATGCCCATCGCCCTTGGCTCGGGCTCTTCAGCCCGTAGCACTCCAACGCCTCTTAAAATCGAGCACCGCTGGTCCACACAATCACCACTGCTCGCATCCCTGCCACGTTACCAGACAGTTTCTTCTTGATCCGCAATATACACGTTTGCGAAAAAGGGGAAACCGTGACTGGTTTTTCCTTCAGACCATTTTAATTTTTGTCTTACTCCTGGGTAAGCAACGCTTCGATGGCTTCCAGCGCACGCGGGTCGCCGCTTTGTCCGAGCCAGAAGATGGCATCCTTCCGAACACTGGGGCTTGGATGTGTCTTCGAGATCTCAACCAGCGCCTCGATGCCTTCGCCATCATCCAACTGCGACAACGCAAAAACCGCCTGCTTCTGCACCTCGGTGGATTCGTCGTTTTCCACCAGATCGCCGAGCGCCTCCACCGCCCGCTCCGAGGCAATCTGTCCCAGCCAGAAAATGGCGTTCTCTCGGGTATCCGTGCTTCGGTGGTTACGGGCTATCTGAATCAGGCGTGTGACTGCCTCGTCGGTCTCCAACTGCGACAGCGCAAAGACTGCTTTTTCCCGTATGTCTTCGTTGGGGTCGTTGAGCGCCAATGCCTCCAGCACATCCACAGCTTCTTCCTCATCGCGCTGCCCGATCCAGAAAACGGCTTGCTCGCGCACGTCCAAGTCATCAGCGTCGTTCGCCAGTTCCACCAGGGTGTCAAATGCCTGGGCGATGTCCGCCTGACTCAGTCCGAACACCGCGCTCTCGCGGACGTCGCCGGAGCGGTCGGTGCGGGCGGTTTGTTCGAGTAGCGCCACCGCGTCGGGGTCGTGCTGAAGACCCAGCCACATCGACGTCGCCTCACGGACATCATTCGCTGCGTCGCTTTGCAACACCGAGCGCATAAACGGCACGACCTGCGCAGGCATCTGGTGCACGCCCACGGCGGCGACCAGATGCTCCTTGGTATCATTCGTTGGCGCATGCGCGGCAAACCGTTCGGCGAGCCATTTGATGCTCGCGGCATCACCGGCACTCCCCAGCCAATAGATCGGCGCGGCATCCAGGTCAAACGAAAGCTCTACGTTCCCGATCATCACCTCTTCTACTTCGTTTGGGTTCGTTGACGAATAGCGGAGCATGATCGCCACGTCTTTATCTACCACAGGCCCGCCGTCGTTCGAAGACCACCGCATGGACCGTCCGCGTCTCTCGTTGCCATCGCTGTCCATGGCGGCCCGCCCCGCCAACACATCTTCGAGCGAAGGCCCTCGTCGTCCCCGCTGTTGCCCGAAGGTGCTGTAGCTGTGCCCGACAAACAACGTGTTGAGTTCCTTCATCTGGCGGGCAATGGCATATCCCACCCAGAAGCTACGTTCGCCACTCGCTTGTTCGAATGCCCAATCCATACGGCTATCAAATGATGCCGTGGCATCGGGATGATGAAGTATACTTTGGCTGTGGGCTATGGTTGCCATTCCGAAGGCAATAAGTACCACGAGAAGTGACGTTAGGGGGTATGACTTAATGTTTTGCATGATTTTCTCGGCTAGATATTCCCTTTCAAGCTTGCGGGTTCACTGTCCAAAGCTTTCGCTTCAATAACGCTCTGCTATTCACACTCCTTACTGTCCCTGCACGATGTCGATCAGGGCCTGGCGGGCGCGGGCGTCATCGCTTTGCCCCAACCAGAACACGGCGTCTTTGCGGACCTGACTGTTGGGATGCGTTTTCGCTAAGTCGATCAACTTGGGCACCCCAATGTCGTCATCCAACTGGGAGTAGGTGAAGATGATTTGCTTCTGGATCTCGACTTCATCCTCTTCGGCCATGAGGCGCTCTAGCATGGGCAACACGTCCTCGTCGCCTTCCTGTCCGATCCAGAAAATGGCGTCTTTGCGTACCGCCAACTGTGGGTGCGTACGGGCATAGTCGGCCAGCACATCCAACCCTTCGTCGCCTACCTGCGCCAGAGAAAAGACCACCTTCTTGATCGTCTCCACATCGTTGGAATCCTGCCCAATGGCTTCCAGGGCCTCTACCGCGCCGGGGCCTCCTTCCTGCCCGATCCAGAAGATGGCGTCGTGACGCACTTCTTCCTCTTCGTGCGTACGGGCGATCTGAATGAGGGGCGTAATGCCAATCTCATCGGACAGTTGCGCAAGAGCAAAGACCACTTGTTTTTGAATCTCCACGCTGCGGTCGGTGCGGGCAATATCCTGGAGGGTTGCCACCACGTCGGAGCCGCCTTCTTGCCCAATCCAGAAGATGGCGTCTTTGCGAACCTGCACGTCGTCATCATTGCGAGCGATAGTCTCTAAATGGGCCATCGCTTCAGGCACGTCGAACTGCGAGAGTACGTAGACGATCTTCTTCTTGTACGTCGGGCTGTCGGTGCGCTCGTAAAAAGCCATCACACTCGCAAGGGCACTTTCATCGCCCATCTGCCACAGGGCATCGAGGGCGGCGAGGCGCACTTCTTCATCGTCGTTCTGCTGCAAATCGCGCACGAAGTCGCGGTATTCGGGTTTGCCGTCGCGGGCGAGGCGCTGTGCCAGACGGACGAGGTTCGAATGGGCATCGTCGGACCACCGGCTGCCATTGTGCTCCTCCACAAATTCCCGGTAGCATTCGAACGTGCGTTCATCCGTGGCACCACGTTGCTCCTGGACATGGCAAATCCAGTAGGTCGCATCGTCTTCCCAGGGGCTGTCTCGGTAGTCGCGCAGCACGGTCCGCAGGGCCTGAAGCGCGGCATCCCAGTTTTCATCGAGGACCAGGCCATAGGCTTCCTGGTAAGCATCGCTTGCGCTATCCTGGGCCTGCACATCGGTAGCAAGCACAAGGCCAACACAGGCCAGCAGGGCAAGGAAAAAAAGTGACTTTTTCATGAGAGGTATCGGGTATATCACAGCGGGGCCTGGCCCGTGCGGGGCACGGTGCGGTCGGCACGCTGATCGGTCAGTTGCATTTCGGTGAGGTTTATCTTGAGCAAGAGCGCCTGTTGATCTACCGAGCTTTGTACCTGCTCGATGGCGGGCACATCGGCCTGTGCTTCCAGCGCCGCGATTTCCTGAAGGATGCGTTCGAGTTCGGTGACGAGCTGCGTCAGCCGCTGCTGATCGGCCGCTCCGAGGTCCCGCTTGAGGGCATCGGCTTCTTCCACCAGCGTTCGCGCCACCGCCTGCTTGCGCGGCAGGTTGAGCCCTTCGGCGGTTTCCTGGGCCGGGTCGAAGTTAACCAGCCCCAGCAGGAGTACCTTGGACCGCCGCATATACTGCTGGGCCCGCACCTCCACCGACGCCGGTTGCAGCGTCTCTGGCGTCAGTCGATCAAGCGGTGCGACTTGTTGCTGATCATCGGCGATAGGCGGTGCTTCGGGCCGGGCAAACAGCAACCAGCCAATCCCAATGCCAATGGCAAGCAACAACGCCGCCAGCACGCTGCTGCGCAGGTGAAACGGCATGTTCCGCCGAACGGCGGCCCGGTCAGCACGCGGTTGTGGTTGCGGGGAGGCATCGTTCGCCATGCGTGTGATCAGGCGCTCGTGGTACGTGTCCCAATAACCTTCAGACAGCACAGGTCGGTGTGTTTCAGCCGTCACCTGAAGTGTTGCCTGAAGTGATTGCCATTCCTTCGCACAGATCGCACAGGTACCCACGTGTTCGACCAGCGCGTCGCGTTCGGCGTCGGTTGGCTCGCCAAACAACACCTCAGCCATCAACGCCTGTATGGATTCACTCGGTGATGTATTGCACCCTTTCATCGGTTCGTCCCTTTTTTTTCCGGGTTCGGAAGCCCCAACTCTTCGCGGTAAAACGACAGTGCATCACGCAGCTTTTGCACTGCACGGAAGAGCAAGGACTTAACGGTTCCTTCGGCCACGTCCATCAGACCCGCGACTTCTTTGACGGACAGGTCCTGAAAGTGCCGCAGCACAAACGCGGTTCGCTCGCGGGGCGAGAGTTTGCGCAAAGCGGCGTTTACATGCTGCCGCCGGATGTCGGCTTCTACTTCTTGTCCGGGCGCGCTATCGCGGGTGCCCATCAGGCTGAAGTCGTCCCACAGTTGCCGAAAGCGCAGGGCTTTTTTGCGCCGCCGGTTGAGGTAGGTGTTCACCGTGATCCGGTAGAGCCAACTATACGCCGATGCCTCCCCGCGAAAGGCATCGAGCGCCTTGTAGGCTTTGATAAATACTTCCTGTGACAGATCTTCGGCATCGTGGTGCTGACCCGTCAGGTCGAGCGCCAGGTAATACACCGCCCGCTGGTTCGCCTCGACGAGGCTGCGGAACGCCGCGTCGCGGGAGGCGGGCGCGGGCGTCTCGTCAAAAGCGTGCGGGGTGATGGTGGTCACAGGGGTGTCGGTCAACAACATAGGCTTCTCGCTTGCTCACCCATAAAGACAGCGGGGCGGCGCCGGGGGTTTACACGGGCTGCTGTCTTTTTGTGACGCAGCAGCGAGAACGTCAAATAAATAAAGCCGCTGCCCGCACGAATGCCAGCAGCGGCTCATAGAGCGCAGGTCAACAATCTAGGTGGTAGTGCTGCTTATGTGATGCGTGAAACGTAAAACGTGAACTTCTTTCCGAACGATGGTGCGGGGCACCCTCACGTTTTACGTTTCACGTTTCAATCACCAAGCGGCACCTCCCTTATCAGTGACCAATGCTATAACCAGGTCCTTTAAACTTACCGGCTCAGCCAGTACGTCAGCTTCAGCACGAAGATATTATCAGGCTTGGAATCAACGAGGGTGCCGAGGTTGTCGTTGAATTGAAAAGTGCCGACGTTTTCGAACGCATCCCGGGTCTGTGTCCACACGAGGTAGAACGTGGATCCCGGACGGAATTCCCACCGCAGCACCGCAGTGCCACGCAGCGACTTAAAGTTGAAGTCAGGCTCTCCAAACGTAAAGGTCTCGGCCTCGCCATCGCCATCAGGATCGACCGTGTATTCATCCGATTCCTCGTTGAACGAAACCGTGCCTACGTCCTGTCCAAACACGTTAAAGTCGTAGGTATTGGGCGTGGCGAGTTCCTTAAAGTCGAAGTAGTCGCCTGCCGAGATCAACGGCTGGGCAAACAGTTGAAGGCTCATCTCAGGCGTAAACGTCCAGTTCAGCCGAATGTCCGTTGAGAATGTCGTCTGGTCGATGGAGCCGAACACATAGCGATTGCCAAACGTGGCTGTGGCAAATGGATCCTCAAATTGGCCGACGTACTGAGCCTTCCCCTGCCGGAACGTGAGACCTGGTTCCACCGAAAGGGTCATGTTCGGGATAGGCCGCCACTCGGCCTCCACATCAATCCCTCGCCGATTGTTGCCCTCTTCGTCGGCAAACTGAAAGCCTTCAAATTCCCACACCAGCTTTTTCCGGTTGTCGGTTTCAAATCCGAAAAAGGCCGCATACCCTGCCGGGTTGGTCATCATGGGGCCGCCACGCGTCGAGCGAATGTCTTTGTTACGTGCATTTAACTCCCCTCCCACAAACAAGAACATGTAGTTTTTGAGTTGCATCCATCCGTTCGACCACACACCCAACGCCGTCCGGTTGCCTGCAAAGTCGTAGCTGCGGTAGTGCGATGAATTCCACCGCGCGCGCCGGTAGATGCCTCTGGGCTCGGTCCACTGATACCCCACCACCGCATGGGCATTGATGATGTCCGTGCGCCACATGAACCCGGCATCGTTGAGTTCAAAACCGGGGGAAATAAAGCCAACCGCTGCGTTCGTGTAGAACTTCCCACTCTGTTTGTTGAGCATAAACCGCCCCGCTGTTCCGGTCAGTGACGTGGCATCCGCATCCACGGATACATGGTCCGCATCGGGGCGTTGGAAATAATGCAATGAACTTCGCTGCAGGCTCTCGATCCGCTCGGCAGTACCATTTACCTGCGAGAGCCCCAACCAACCCGTGACGACCCACATGCGGTCCCGGTCGAGGAACGTCCAGCCATCAATCCCGCCCACGTACGCGCTTTCGTTTAACTGCGGCACCAGCCGGTCATCGTCGCCAAAGCTGCGAATCGTGGTCGTGGACATTCCCCCGATGGCACGGAATCCTTCGTCAAACTCGCGCTGTGCCCGAACGACCCCGTAGTAGGTCAGCGGTTCAACTTCGGCTGCAAACTCCTCTCCGTTGAACAAAACATCCGCTTCTCCCCGCCCCGTAATGGCCTGCACCGTACCGACATTCCATCCGTCACCCACTTTGCCGGTCAGTTTTGCGGCGCCTAGAATAGGCACGCCGTCCGGGACATCGGCGTAGTCGTGGTCAGGCAAACCGCCCTGCGGGGCCCGCCCGATGCGACGGGTGTAGAAAAAGTCGGGGTTTCCAAAATTAAAACCCCAGTTGCTGTTCGACCCACCCATTCCAAAATTAAAGATGGACGCCCCCTCGATAAAGAATGGGCGTTTTTCTGGGAAGAAGGTTTCCACATCGCTCAGGTTGACCACCGCGGGATCCACTTCCACCTGCCCAAAATCAGGATTTACGGTGCCATTCAGCGTAAGGTTTGGTGTGAGCCCCACTTTAAAGTCGGCACCAAAATCGGGCGCATACGTCGAGCCGTCGTTAAACGGATCGCCATCGGCATGGTCCGTAAACGCCGCCTTTCCTGTCACATAGGGCGTAACCTCGATCTGCCGAGGAGGCGTTATTTCCTCGATGCCCACCATATCCGCAAACCGGGACACAAATCCGCTTTCAGCACGCGGTGTCATCACATAAAACACCCGTTCGTTGCGCCGGGCGATATAACGGCTAAAGTTTACCCCCCACACATACGCATCCTCTGCTTTAAACCGAAGCTGCGAATACGGAATCCGCATTTCTACCGACCACCCCTGCTCATGAATATGGGCTTTTCCTTGCCATACCCCATCCCACGAATCATCGTCCCAGTTGTCATTAAAGAGAACACCGTCAGAAAGTGTACCTGCCGCGTTTACGCTAAAATAAAATCCCGTCCGACGATCGTAGTAGGGATCCACACTGAAGATGAATCGGTCTGCATTCAGGTATGCATCACGCCGTCCCAAGCGCGCCACAATAGAGTCTGGTGCGGCATCGTAGAGTTGTGCCCCGATATAAATCGCTTCGTTGTCGTAAATCACCTGCACGGTGGTGCGTTCGGTAGCTGGATCGCCTTCGTCGGGGTCGCGCTGGGTGAACTGGTCGATGAAGGGCGCTTGCTGCCATGCCAAGTCATCCAATACGCCATCCAGGGAAACGTCTGCTTCCACCCGCATGGCTTCTACGCGTCGAGCAGGCCCCACCTTATCGTCCTCCCGTGCGTTGTTGTCGGCGCGGGGGTTTGCCAAGGTCAAAGGAACGGCTTCTTGTGCATAGAGCCTAGGTGAGGCACTGAAAACAAGCAGCAATGACAAACAGATGGAGAGGGCTCGTAGCGTTTGCATGGTCACAACGTTGCTCGCAATAGAGGGTGAGAAGGTGATGCCGAGGAAGGCTGTGGCCTCCAGAAAAGAAGGGAGGACAGAACGGGTGCTAGTATCATAGCATACCTGCCCTACGGGACGATTTTAGCGAAGATGCACGAGGTGCTAATTTTTTATCATTTTATTTTTTTTCGCCCGGAAGCACCTCCAGGACCGCAAAACGAACGTGTAATCCGCTGGCTGTACCGAACCCGTGTCGCATCTATCTCAATAGACACGTTTCCCCCTCTATTCGTTGACGCTGGCCCCTTCTCTTTTTAAAGAGAGTAACATTCGGTGGCCTGTTCAGGGGTTGTCCGCCCCCTCCGGTAGTCGCGGTCACTTCCGAGGGACCTCGCCCACTTATTCGTCTCGACGCCTTCCTATTACCCCCCCGGCGGAGTTGTCTCTTTAACTTTTGAAAATGTGTGGGCTGCATCTTTGGAGCACCGTTTCCGTAGTTCAACCCTCGCTTGCAGTAAGACTTCACCAACCCGACCACTACCGCCATGCTTTGCCATGAAGCGTTCATTTTTGATAGGCAATTTCCTGCCCGGATATCTCACGCGGCTCCCTTATAACCAAAAGGCTGCCGTTCCCCATTTCACCCACTCAGACCTAAAACCTCGCCTCCAGAACCGCGCCCACCGCACCGAACAACGACGTACGGCCTATCGGCTGCGGTTGTTGGGTGGTATGACGGGTGCGCTGGCCTTTTTAATTGCAGCCTTCCATGTACCGCTCTATCAGGGACAGGAAATGAATTTTGTCCAGCCCGACATGGAGTTGGTGGCCATGCAAGAAATCATCCAGACCCAGCAAATTCAGCAGCCCCCGCCCCCACCGCGTCCTCCGATCCCTGTTGCTGTTCCTGACGATGTGGTGCTCGAAGATGACGAACTCTTCCTCGACGCCTCACTCGATCTTGACGAACCCCTTGCCAGTTTGCCACCGCCACCGGCTGAGGAGGAAGAAGAAGAGGACTTGCTCGACGATGAAATTTTTGTCACCGTTGAGGAAATGCCTGAAATGATTGGAGGTGTCGAAAGCCTCTATGCATCGCTCAGCTACCCCGAGGTGGCCCGCCGTGCCGGCATCGAAGGGACGGTGATTGTGCAACTCGTTGTGGAGCCTGACGGCAATCCTTCGAACCTACAGGTGGTGCGTTCGGCCAGCAAGGTGCTGGATGATGCTGCCCTCGAAGCGGTTCAGAATCAGCGTTTTAAACCGGCCAAGCAGCGGAACCGCCCCGTGCGCGTCCAAATGGGCATACCTGTCCGCTTCCGGCTCGTAAACTGAGCACGGTTTCCTTGACGCCCTACATTGATTTTGTCAAGGCGATGGGCGCTTCGAGGACGGCATCAGGAATGGCAAACGCATTGACGAGGCCTACCGCGTACGGGCGGAGTTCGGCACACAGCGTGTTGACCTCCGCCCGGATGGCCTCCGACTGGCTGCTGCTGAAGTAACCATGTTCGAGGAACCAGGCACGGTCTTGCTCCAGGTGCCACAGCGCAAATAAGTCCGCCAACATCTTCAGGACCGGTTGCACGATGGATGGGCTAGTGCTGATGCTGGTACTGAACTGTTCAAGCACTTGCCGCAACACATGCGCGCGCGCCATGGTGATGAGATGGTCCTGCACCTCCATAAATGCCCGGTACGAGTCCATGCCCGCATCAATTCGCCCTTTGATACGCCGTGCGGCCGAACGAATCAGGTCCTGCTCGCGGTGCTGAAACGCTGAAAGCTGGAACTCGGCGTCCCGCAGATTGCCCGACGTTTCGGTGAGGCGCCGCACCAGCGGTAGCCGATCCAACAACCGATCTACCGCCTCATCGGCCACGTACTTAACCATGCCGAACGCGTTCATGTCCTGAAACTGCTGCCGGTAATCGCTCAGCAGTCCTTTGGCGACTTGCAACAACAGCACCGTGTTGTCCCCTTCGAACGTGGTAAAAATGTCGGTATCGGCCTTGAGCAGCGCCAATCGGTTGACCGACAAATACCCTTGCCCCCCACACGCTTCGCGGCACGTCTGCAACGTGTGGGTGGTGTTCCACGAAGCGAGGGCTTTGAGACCAGCAGCCAGCCCTTCCATCTCTTGTCGTTTTTCCTCATCTGCCCGGTCGTGGGCAAACCGTTGCTGCAAATCGTTTACGGAGAAATGAAACGCATAGACGTTGGCAAGCAAGGGAAACAGCCGCCGCTGGTGGGTCAAATAATCAAGAATGGGCACTTCCGCTTCGCCTTTGGGACCAAACTGCCGCCGCTGTGCGCCGTACCGAATGGCAATGGTCAGGCCTACCTTGCTGGCACTGAGTCCCGCCGCCGCAATACTGATCCGACCGCCAACGAGAGTACTCAGCATGGTGAAAAATCGCTTGCCTGCACTCGGGATGGAGCTGTGGTAATTCCCGTCAGCATCGACCTGGGCAAAACGGTCGAGCAGGTTATCTCGTGGCACGAAGACATTGTCAAACCACAGCCGCCCGTTGTCCACCCCGTTGAGGCCCATCTTGTGCCCACAGTCGTCGATGCGAATACGCGGGCGCGGGTTGCCCTGTGCATCGCGGATAGGCACCAGAAACGCGTGGACCCCGTACTCCTCCTCGTTAATACTTAATTGTGCAAAAACCGTCGCCATCTGCCCGTGTCGTGCGGCATTGCCGATGTATTCCTTCCGGGCAAAGTCAGAGGGCGTGTTGATTACAAAGCCATCGCGTTCGGCGTCGTACCGCGCGGTGGTGAGCAGTTCCCTGACGTTGGAGCCATGCCCCAGTTCAGTCATCGCAAAACACCCTGGCAGCTTCAACGAGCCAATGTCCGCGAGGTATTTTGCGTGGTGCTTTTCCGTGCCCAGTTGATGCACGCTGCCGCCAAACAACCCAAACTGCACGCCATACTTGATGACCAGGCTCAGGTCGCCATACCCAAGTGTTTCAAAGGCTACCAAGAACTGCTCAAAATCTTCTGCTCCCCCGTGTGCTTCGGGATAAGCCAAGGCGCCAAGCCCTTGATCGGCCAGCAATTGCAACCAGTACAGCACCCGTTCCCGGAACGCCGCCAGGTTCATGTCTGCATCGAGTCTGAAAACGGGATCGCTGAGCAACGTACGGACTTTTTTACGAAGCGCTGCTTGTGGACCATCCAGCATGGCAACGAGGGCGGCAACATCCAGGGATGCCGCTTCATCCGCCGTCGGGGCCTCGGGCCGATCTTCTAGCAACTCCCGGGACGCTTCATGCCCCACAATCCCGAGCACATCCTCAATCTCATGCAGCGCCTCGGCCCCCTCTGGATGAACCGCCGGTTCTCCAACCAGACGCGCCATCTCCAGCCCCAATTCAGCCAGGGATTTGTCGGCGGCTTTCGGAATATGCTTGGACGCCCGCCGCATCGTCGAAAGCCACCGCTGATACAGGGCCGTAGAAGGTGGGTTTTGAGGGTCCATCCAGGCCGCCAACGTCTCCCGGTCGGCCTCTGAAAACCAGGGCAGCCGCTCAATCCGGTCGCCAATTTCTTCAATCTCGGAAGGCGTCATGATGCCATCGGCCCAGGCAATGTACATCAGCGGCAGCACCGCGAGCAGGCCACGTTGTTCTTTCGGGATCTGGAGTTCTTCGGATGGTAGCGCTTCCATGGCTGAAGATGGTTTGGTCCGTCGGTCGGACGAAGATAGAAAAGGCACACCGGGGAAGCGAGGCTGTGTTTGAGAAAGGGGGCGGATGAGCGTGGAGGAACGGAAGTAGGCCGGTATGGGAGCATTGAAAAGAGGAGTGCTTACCGGATCGACCACGTCCTGCACTTTTCGCGAGGTTGTGCGTTCTGTTTGATTACTTTCACCCCATTCGCTTTCTACGACCACCAATGGCGCACCGCATACCCTTGAGTGGAGCTGACCGGGCCTGGCTTCGCATGGAACACCCCACCAACCTGATGATGATCTCCGGGGTGTTGATGTTTGATAAGCCTATGACCACGGATACGTTCAAGGCCCTTCTGGAGGAGCGGCTCCTCATTTATCGGCGGTTTCGGCAGCGCATCGTGTATCAGCGGGGCACGCCGTATTGGGAAGACGACCCGTTGTTCGACCTCGACCGCCACGTCCATTCCCTCGCCCTTCCTGGCAAAGGCAGCCAGCAGGAACTGCAGGACCTCACCAGCGACTTGATGAGCACACCGCTCGACTATTCCAAGCCACTGTGGCAAATGCACCTGGCAGAAAACTATGAAGCGGGCGGTGCCCTCATAGTGCGGTTGCACCACTGCATCGGCGACGGCATCGCTCTCATCCATGTGCTGATCTCGATGGCCGATGAGTATTTCAATGCCGCACAGGCTGCTCCCCTCACCAAACGCAACGCTGATTCAAAACCTGGCTTGCTAGGCGGCCTCTTGAAACCTGTCGCCAATGCTGTAACAACGACGATGGACGCCGCCGAGGCCGTTTTTGATGAAAGTGTAAGCCTCGTCTTCAACCCTAAACACCTGTTAAAACGAGCGAAACAGGGGATGAGCATCGGGGCGGCTACCACACGGCTGCTTCTTTTGCCTGCGGACTCTGACACGGTGCTCAAAGGCCCCCTGAGCGTTGGTAAAAAGGCCGCGTGGTCCCAGCCCATTCCTTTAAAAACCATCAAGGCAATCGGCAAAAAGGCGGATGCCAAAATCAACGACGTTTTGGTGGCTGCCACCACCGGTGCCCTGCGGCACTATTTGCAAACCCGAGGTGATGCCGTTGACACCATTGAACTTCGCGCAACCATCCCCATCAACCTGCGACCACTAGAGGAAGCGCACAAATTAGGCAACCGCTTCGGGTTGGTTTTCCTTACACTCCCGGTTCACCTCGACGAGCCCGCGGAGCGCCTTCAGGAAGTCAAGCGGCGCATGGATAAACTCAAAGGATCTTCCGAAGCAGGCGTTATCTTCGGGCTACTTCAGATTGCAGGCAACAGCCCCGAAGGGGTACAAAACCAGTTGGTGGACCTGTTAGGCAAAAAAGCCTCGGCCGTTCTCACGAACGTGCCTGGTCCCCGCGAGACGCTACACCTGAAGGGGCATCAGATTACCGACGTGATGTTCTGGGTGCCGCAGGCGGGCAACCTGAGCCTTGGCATCAGCCTTCTCAGCTATGACGGACATGTCTTGCTCGGCATCGCTGTGGATACCCACCTTATTCCCGATCCCGATGCCATTGTGGCGGCGTTTGAAGCAGAGTTTGAGGCGATGAAAACGATCCTTCATACTTAAGAGAGCCCATTAGTCTTGCTCGATGATTGCGAGGGTCGCATCAATAATGTCTTGCAAATAGGCCGCATCCGTAATGACTTTCGCCATGGCCCGCAACCCAACGTGCGCGTTGGCAAAATAACGCGCCAGTTGTTGGGGATCGGCGTCTGCGCGCAATTCACCCCGCTCTTTCCCCTCTTGTAGCGCTGTCTCAAAAAGCACGACCATCACCTCCAGGGTGTCTTGTACCAACGTCTCTACCTCTTCATCCAGCGTACCCTTTTCCATCATCGCATTCACGAAGAAGCATCCTTTTCGTGCAGGATCCTGGGTCTCAATTTCAGCCACGGCCTCGAATACGCGGCGAAAGGCAACCTGCACGGGCGTAATGGAACGCATGGCTTCCCGTAAATACCCCTCTTTGCGAGACCGATACCGCTGAAGCGCTGCCAGATACAAGGCATGTTTGTCGCGATAGGTGTGATACAGGCTGCTGCGGTTTATTCCCATAGCATCAACCAGGGCCTGCATGGATGTGCCCTCGTAGCCACACTCCCAAAACACCTCCATGGCGGGCACGAGCGTCTGTTCGGGATCAAATATTTTGTTTCTTCCCATCGTTTTACATCACCAATCCATTGATGCGACGTTAACCAACCATTACACATATCGTTCGTTCAACCCTGCACCAGGGTGCCATTTGTTAGATGAGAAAAAACCCTCCCGGCCCACCTAGACCGAAAGGGTTAGAAGCGTCAAAAAAATTTCCGCTGTTGTTCGTCAGGCTCCAACAAAACGTGGAGGCGAAATTCCTTTTAACCGAAGGTATACCACCATTTGTCCCCGATGATGGGTCAGGTGATCGCGGGTGAGGTAAAATAGCTTGGGCCCATTCGCCTGCACCTGCCCTCCGAAAAGGGAAACCTTGCGGTTGTGGTCGGCTTCAGTATAGCCCGCCACCACTTCCGCCACGTATTCGAACGAAGATGCCAGCAACGGGATCACTTCCTCTTTGGGCAAATTTTCCGTCTCCAGGGTATCGATGGGTGGCGTTTTGTCGGTGATTTTGCTCAAAAAGAAGCAGTTTACCTGCGCAATATGGACGGCTTGTTCCGCAAACGAGCGCATCTCTTCTGCGGGACGAAACCCATAGTGTTCGGCCGGCATCGCCTCTAAACAAGCAAGGGTATACGTTTTGGCGCGATCCCAAAGGCCCAGTACATCAAACGTGTTTGTGATATGCGGCTTGGGTCCCTCCAAGGGGGCTCCGAAAACGGCTACCGCGGCCATGCTCCCTTTGCTCAGAAAAGCACGGCGACTTGAAATTGCGGATTCATTCATTGTTGTCTCTTTTCTGTCTTTGAACGTCATTCGTGTCGGTAGCGGATCAGCTTGCATCCTGCTCTTGATGCAGCAGTTGATACACGTTCCGCAGGTTGATGAAGTGAAAAACCGTCAGAAAGTCGCGGTAGGGACCGTCGGTGTATTTCGTCCGGAACGCCTCTGAAAAAGCACCCGTCACCTCCTCTTCCGTCAGTCCGGTCTCCACCGCGTGCGCTGCCACTTGCAGCAACTCACTCAGGTAGCCCATGTACAAAGGAACCGCTTCTCGCTCCGACGTGAGGCCCCCGTGCCCCGGGACAATGGTTTTTGCCTCCAGCGTTTCTGAAAAACGAGCGACGGCGTCCAGGTAGCGCGGAATGCGAGCCTGTCCAATGAGCAGCGGTACAATCCCTTCCCCCAGCATAAAATTACCCGTCCAGGCCACGTGGGCAGAAGGCGCATACACCACCAAATCACCTGGTGAATTGCCATACCCGAAATGGTAAATCTGCACCTGTATACCGCCGAGGTCAATGTCCATCTGCGCCCCATCCAAGATGACATCGGGCAGACGCGCCTCAACCTGATCTAGCAGGGAAGGATCTTTTACAAATGGCACCTTAATATTCTCGCGCAGCCGCTCAAACCGCGTGGCCATGAGATGCGCCGTGGCTTGGTGGGCAATAATTTTTGTCTCTGCCGGAAAGGCATAATTCCCAAACCAGTGGTCGCCGTTGTGGCTCGTGTTAACGAGATACAAAATGGGTTTGTCCGTCACCTCACGGACGGCCGCAATGATCTTGTCCGCAACGATACCATGAATATGGGAGTCGATGACAAGCACCCCCTTTTCCCCTACCACAAATCCGCTGTTATCAGAAAACGTGACCTGGTTGACCAGCGCATAAACTCCCTTGCCAAGCCGTTTCGTCTCGAAGGAAGCGTCTTCGGGATCCAGCACCCCGGACAATACCTCCAGGTTCTGGGCGAACCCTGTTGCTGGAAGTCCCCAAAAGCTCACGATGACAAGAACCCACCGCAACGGTGTACGAAGTATGTTTTTTAGATTCATCTTGATGCTCATCTGTTTTGGAATTAATGTTCCAAAATGGTTCAAAAAAAAGCTACGGGGCATGTTGCTGTAGCCATGCCACCATCGCCTTGCCAATACCATGTGGGTTTTCCTCCATGGGGTAATGAAAGCCAGGCCCCGAATGGAAGACGTCCAGGTTGGGGATAAGCGCTTGATGCCATGCTTGCTGTTCCTGATTTGATATCACGCCCGGGGTGGCATAAACCATCAGCATGGGAATCGAGGAGGTGGGCAGCCATGCCTGATACGCCCGGATGAGGTGATCCACCACCTGCGGATCCCCGGCTACGGGAACGGAGCGTGCAAACCGATAGGCAACCTCGCGGCGTTTTTCTTCCTTCAAAGGCTGAACAAAAAGCTCCCGTTCCTCCTCCGTTATCGTCCGTACCAACCGGGGGCCATCACCAAACGCGTTTTGCACCACAATCAAGTCCCGCCCCACGTTGGGCATACGTATCGCCTGGAAAAAGGAACGGGCACTTTCGGGGAATGCCTCCCAGTTTGGAAGGGGCGCCAGAATGGCCTCCATCAGCACAACTCCTCTTACGTTTTCAGGATGTCGGCGTGCATAATCCAGCCCGATGACAGAGCCCCAGTCGTGAACCACCAAGGTGATGTTGGTCAACCCAAGCGCCTCGATAAACCCCTCCACATAGGCCACATGATCGCTGATTTCATACCCGATGTCGGGCACCTCTGACTTCCCCATCCCGATCAGGTCTACCGCCACGGCCCGGCCCACTTGTGCGGCATAGGGAATCAGGTTGCGCCAGACGTACACATGATCGGGGTTGCCATGCAAAAACAAGATGGGATCACCCGCTCCTTGCTCCACATAATGCATCCGGGATCCCAGCACGTCCACATATTGCGATTCATACGGAAAGTGGGAAGCAACGACGGGCAATTCCTGCGACTGTCCCATGCGCGCCACCAAGCCACATAGCACCAAGACCAAACACCAAGTTCTCATGCGCCTGCTTGTTTTTGTGGGTGGATGAACATCGCTACGATCTTTTTGAAACGATTGTTTCAGTTCGATATCAAAAAAAGCCCACAATGAAAAAAATATCCCTTCGTGGGCTTTAAACGGGCCAGATTAGCCTTGCTTTTCTTTGTCGAACGCCGCATCAAACGCCACGGCCGACGGTGCGAAGTCGATGGCTTTGACGAACGCGGCAGACTCGGCGGCGCCATGCTCGCGGTCCATGCCGATGTCTTCCCACTCGACGGACAACGGCCCGTCGTAGCCTGCCCGGTTGAGCGCCCGGATGATCTCCTCAAAGTCTACGCTTCCCCGCCCAAGGGAGCGGAAGTCCCAGAACCGGTCGATGTGCCCGAAGTTGAGATGTCCGCCAAACACGCCCGCACGAGTCGGCTTGTCGCTCCACCACACGTCTTTCATGTGGACGTGGTAGATCCGATCGGCAAAGGCGTTGATAAAGGCCACATAGTCTACCCCCTGGTAGCCGAGGTGGCTGGGGTCGTAGTTAAAGCCAAAGGTCTTGCGTCCATCCAGCGCATCAATCGCCCGCTGCGCCGACGAAATGTCGAAGGCAATCTCCGTCGGGTGCACTTCGAGACCGAACACAATTCCTTCCTCATCGAACACATCCAGGATGGGATTAAAGCGATCAGCGAAGTCCTGAAAGCCGTTGTCGATGGTGTCGGGTGCGACAGGCGGGAATGAATACAGGAGGTGCCAGATGCTACTGCCCGTGAAGCCGTTAACGACATTGACGCCCAGCTTGGCAGCAGCGCGCGCGGTGTCTTTTAATTCATCGGCGGCCCGCTCGCGCACGCCTTCAGGATCGCCATCGCCCCACACGTGCGGCGGCAGGATGGCCTCATGGCGGCTGTCGATGTTGTCGCATATGCCCTGCCCGACAAGGTGGTTGGAGATGGCCCACACCTTGAGGCCGTATTTGGCAAGCAGGTCGTGCCGTCCCTGACAATAATCGGGGTCAGAAAGCGCCTGCTGTACATCAAAATGATCGCCCCAGCAGGCCAATTCGAGGCCGTCGTAGCCCCACGAGGCGGCTTTTTCGGCGATGGTTTCCAGCGTAAGATCGGCCCATTGGCCGGTAAAAAGGGTGACAGGTCTGCTCATGAGAACGCACTATTAAAATCAGAGTATGGAGTAAGAGTTTGCGAGAATCAGCCGTTGTAACTGGCATCAATCCAGCCTTGCTGGCGACCGCTTTCGAGGGCCGTGAGGATAAAGTGTACGCCGCGCACGCCGTCATCCACCGTCGGGAAGTCGGTGTCGAACGGGCCGGGGTCTTCCCCTGTGATTTTGGCCACCATGGTGCGTCCGGCATTGCGATAAATGTTCGCAAAGGCCTCGAAGAAGGCTTCGGGATGGCCCGACGGCAAGCGGGTGTTGTGTACCGCCACATCGGACAGGTAGGCGTTGCCGCGCTTCAGGACTTCAAGCGGACGGTCGAGGTAGCGCACGATAAGTTCGTTTGGATCTTCCTGATGCCACTCCAGCGAGGCCGTAGTTCCGTAGACACGGATGCGCAGGTTGTTCTCCTGCCCCACGGAGATCTGCGAGCAGTGCAAGATGCCACGAGCGCCACCTTCATAGTGGATCAGCAGGTTGGCATCGTCATCAATGTTGCGACCCGGCACCATCGACGACACGTCGGCGCACATGGACTCCATTTCCAATCCGGTGATGTATTGTGCGAGGTTTTCGGCATGCGAGCCGATATCGCCGAGCGCTCCGGCACCGGCCAGCTTGGGATTGGTGCGCCATTCCGCTTGCTTGTTGCCGCTGTCTTCGAGCGGCGTTGCCAGCCAGCCCTGCGAATACTCAACGACGATCTTGCGGACGGTGCCGATGTCGCCATTGGCCACCATGTGCCGAGCGTGCTTGACGAGCGGATAGCCAGTGTAGTTGTGCGTCAGCGCAAAGACCACATCATGCTTTTTTACCAAGTCACGGAGCGCTTCGGCGTCTTCCAGCGTCGTCGTCATTGGTTTGTCGCATACGACATGAAAGCCGTGCTCAATGAACGTTTTGGCGATGGCGTAGTGGTTGAAATTCGGCGTGACGATGGAGACAAAGTCGATGCGTTCGCCTTCGGGCAGGGCGGCTTCTTTTTCCGCCATCTCTTCGTAGGAACCGTAGACGCGGGCGGGATCCAACTTCAGTTCTTCGCCTTGCTGCCGTGACTTTTCAGGAGACGACGAAAAGGCACCGGCCACGAGGTCCATCTCGCCATCCAGCGCCGCCGCCTTCCGGTGAACGCCACCAATAAATGAGCCTGGCCCTCCGCCGACCATGCCATAACGTAGTTTTCGATTTAAACCCATGGGTGAGAGGTTGTTAGGTATGTGGGTGAGTAGGAATCAGCTATAATTAGGCGGTATCCGGCATCTCTTTCGACACGTCGTCCTTGAACATCAGCGTAAAGAACAGTAACACCGCCCCCGCAAACGCTGCCGGAATCCACCAGAAGTTTTGCCACGTTTCCGGCGTCAGCGCCGTGGCGTCGCCGAGAAAGCCGTTGTAGACTTCGCCGGCAATCTGCGCTCCGATAAACATCCCCACGCCGTAGGTCACAAAAACGAGCAAGCCCTGCGCCTGACTCCGTATCGCCGCCGTGGATTTTTTATCGACGTAAATCTGCCCAGTGACAAAGAAGAAGTCGTAGCAGATGCCGTGGAGCAGGATGCCGATGACGATCATCCAGAACACACCGGCAGGCGCCGCAACGGCAAACAACGCATAGCGCAACACCCACGCGCCCATGCCTACGACCAGCATCCACTTCACGCCGAGCCGCACAAAGAACAACGGCATCAGCACCATAAACGCGACCTCCGACATCTGCCCAAGCGACATCGTAGCGGCGGGATTTTCAAAGCCTGCGGCGTTTACAAAGATCGGGGCAAAGTTGTAGTACGCCGCCAGCGGGATACAAATCAGGAAAGAGCTCGCGAGGAAGATATAAAACGCCTTGCTTTTTAACTGATCGAGCGCATCGAGGCCAATGATGCTGCGCACCGACACCTTTTCGCCCGCAGCGGCAGGCGGCGTATGCGGCAAGCTGAAGCTGTAGAGGCCCAGCAAAATGCTGGCACCAGCCGTAGCATACATCGGCAAGGCCGTTTCGTCAGGTAGCACACCTTCTACGAATTGTCCCAACACAAAGCTGATGAACAACCCGGCCACGATCCATCCCAGCGTCCCAAATACACGAATCAGTGGGAACTGCTTTTCTTGATCGGTAATGTGGTGAAACGCTAGCGAATTGGAAAGCCCCAGCGTTGGCATATAGCACAGGTTGTATACCAAGAGCAACACGATAAACAGTACCGGATTCGCTACCGTCGAAGGCACCAGAAACATGACGACGCCACCGAGTAGATGGAGCACACCCAGCACTTTCTCGGCGGCAAAATAGCGATCGGCGATGAGGCCGAGGAAAAACGGGGCCACGATGGCGGCAACGGGGTTGACGGTGTACGGCCAGTGTGTCAGGTCGGCCATGCCGTTGGCAGCCATGTAATTCCCGACGGTCACATACCACGCGCCCCAGATGAAGAACTGCAAAAACATCATGACGCTGAGACGCGCCGGAATAGATCGATTCATAAAACGGTCGGCTTGGGGTGGTGAGGGTTGTTCGCCGGGGGAATCACAGAAATATAAACCGTGGATGATACGGATTCAGGCTACAGAAGGCGGCTTCCGATTTTTTTGCCCCTGCCGCTTCATCCACGGGTTTGGTTCAATCGTAGTTCGTACTAAATCGCCCCGTCTTGCATCTGCCGTGTAGCAAAGTCGACGGCACGTGCGGTAAGGGCCATGTAGGTGATCGACGGGTTCTGGCACGCCGATGAAGTCATGCACGCGCCGTCGGTGACGAACACGTTCGGCACTTCGTGCAACTGATTGTTGCCATTAAGCACCGATGTCTGCGGATTGCGGCCCATGCGGGCGGTGCCCATCTCATGGATGCCAAGGCCCGGCTCGGCTCCTAGTTCACCTTCCTGAAAACGGTCATAGGTCTGCACATTAGCAAAGCCCGCAGCCTCCAACATCTCTCCGGCCGTTTCGCGGGCGTCTGCACGCATCGCGAACTCGTTGTCGCCCCAGGTGCAGTGGATGCGGATCTGAGGCAGACCATACGCGTCGGTCTCTTCCGCCAAGGCGATGTAGTTTTCGTGACGCGGCAGGCATTCACCAAACGCGGTCACGCCCATGCTCCATGGCCCGGCATCGCGCAGAGAGTTTTTGAATTCGGCCCCGAATCCGGCCTCGCCAAAGCCCCGCGACCAGTTGCTGCGGCTGGCGCCGCCCTGAAAGCCGTAGCCCCGCACAAAGTCCGTTCTGCGCGTGGCAGCATCGCCGAGGTTGCGATACCGGGGGATGTAGCAGGCATTGGGGCGGTTGCCCTGATAGTATCGATCTTCTAATCCTTCAAGTACCCCAAAAGCGCCGACACGGAAGTGGTGATCCATCAGGTTGTGCCCCAGTTCACCGCTCGCATTGCCAAGTCCGGTCGGGAAACGCGGGGTCTTGGTATTGAGCAGGATTTGCGTCGATGCCATGGTGGAGGCACACAGAAACACCACCCGGGCGTAGACCTCGCTCATCTCCTTCGTCTGTGTGTCGATAACGCGGACTCCTGTCGCCCGGTCGGTTTCTTCGTCGTAGATGACGCTGTGGACGAGGCTATTGGCACGAAGCGTCAGGTTGCCCGTTGCTTGGGCCGCAGGCAGCGTGGAACTATGGCTGGAGAAGTACGAACCTGTCGAGCAGCCTCGGGCGCAGGGCCCACAGTAGTGGCACGGCGCGCGTCCGTTGTGCGGTTCGGTCAGGATGGCCACCCGCCCAATAGTCACCTTACGCTCGGGAAAAGTGTCCTCAACACCCGCCTTAAAGTGTTTCTCAGCGGCGTTCATCTCCATCGGCTTGAGGAACTGGCCGTCGGGCAGGTGGGCGAGCCCTTCGGCCTGCCCCGAGACGCCGATGAACCGCTCCACATAGTCATACCATGGCGCAACATCAGCATAGCGGATGGGCCAATCGACGCCGTGCCCATCGCGCAGGTTGGCTTCAAAATCGAGGTCACTCCAACGGTACACTTGCCGTCCCCAAATGAGCGAGCGACCGCCCACCCGACCGCCCCGAATCCAGGTAAACGGCGTGTCTTCGATGTACGGGTTGTCCGCATCGGGCAGGAAGAAGTGCTTGGTTGTCTGGTCGAACTGCCCTGTCCGGCTCTGGATGGCAAAATCGCGCTGGGCTTCGGCCTCGGGCACGTTTTCTCGGCCAAAGGGCAATTCCCACGTCTGCTTGTGCTCGGTGATGTAATCAGTGGGGTGGTTCAGCGGTGTACCACGCTCCAGTACAAGCGTTCGCAGGCCTTTTTCGCAGAGCTCTTTCGCAGCCCATCCGCCGGAAACCCCGGAGCCAACAACGATGGCGTCAAATTCTTCGTTTTGCTGGTAATACATATAATCCAGGTCGTTCAAGTCTACAGGTCACAAGTCCACAGGCCTCTCCTTCTCGCTTTCCACCACCCCCCTGCTGATGAAAATCACGCCCAGGCGTGACCGATGTCGGCATAGGGAATGTCGCCCAGGAACGTGCCCATCGGGTTGAGTTTTAGTTCTTGCGTAGCCCCCACCTCGGAGGTATAGTAGCCAAGCAAGGTCATCCCCTTCAGCCCCTGGTAAAAGGTTCGTAAGGCGCCCGGGGTGTCCCCGGAGGACGTGCCGCCATAAACTTGGGCATCAAGGTTAGTGACGACCTCAAGCTGCTGTTCTGGCGTCAGGGCCGTCGCGGCACTTCCAAATTGGGCCTGGGCGTAGGTCTCAAGGGCAGCCATGCCTTCGGTAAAGACTTGTTTGTCTTCGTCTGTAAACCAGCCCGCCAGCAAGCCATCAATAAAGGTAGGGACGCCTGCTTCACGGGCGCCGGGCGTGTCGGTGGCGGGGATAATGATGTCAACCAGCGCCCCAACGAGGTCAAACTCATCGGGGGTCATGACTTCGGGAACGAACGACGTGGAAGACGGCGTGGGCCGGCACCCCGCCAGCATCCCAGCGGCCACGGGCACGGCAAATGCCCCACCCACAAACAACGCCACCCGTTCGAGTGCTTCTCTTCGTGTCATACTAATTGGGTTTATGCCATCAGCCTTGCAGCATTCGGCATGGTGAAACAGACGTCGGGGGAAGGATCAGGCAGCACGGAGCATCCTGATGAAGCCATGTAGCGGGTGTTAGAGGTCAGTCAAGCCCGGAATAATCGGGGAGGTGGCCTTCGCCAATCACGTACTGAAAACCGCCCCACAGATGGGAAAGGAACAGCGGGTTGGTGTAGGTGGCTTCGGCATGGCCGAGGTTGGTGTAAAACACACGTCCACCATCGTATTCGTGATACCACGCGATGGGATGCGGCTCCTCAGAAGGATTTTCGTCCGGCTTTTTGTACGTGGTCTCATCCAACGTGAGCAGCACCGAAACATTGGGGTTTATGTCTTTGTGGTCGTACCACTCGTCAGTATGGGTAAACGTGGCAGGCAGGTCTTTGGTGGAGGGATGATTGGCATCAGCGACGGTGAGCGTGGCTTCGCGGACATTGGGGTTGTTCGGGTGCCCATCGAAGTAGCCGCCGACAAGTTTTCCATACCAGGGCCAGTCGTATTCAGTGTCGCTGGCGGCATGGATGCCCACATAGTTGCCGCCCGCCTTGATGTATCGCTCAAACGCCGCCTGCTGGGTGTCGTCGAGCACATCCTGCGTGGTGCTCAGAAAGACCACGACGTGGTACGTCTTTAGTGTTTCGTCGGTAAACAGGGACGCATCCTCGGTAGTGGTCACCTTAAATCCTTTTTCGGTGCCCAGCTTGCGGATGGCTTCCTGCCCCGTTTCGATGGAGGCGTGCCGATAACCCGCCGTTTTAGAGAACACCAGCACGTTGGCTTCCATGGTATGAGATGATTGAATCTCAGGCGTGGGCCATGCCACAGCCGCGACGAGGATGACAACCAGTGGAAGGATAAATGCTAAAAGCCGGGCATTCATGGTGAACCTCAAAAAAAAGACAACGGGTGGAATATGCGCTCCTGTTAAGCCTGTCTCGTAATATTCCAACCGCAAAGCGTGGAAGAATAAACAGCATGTGGGGAAACAGACACCGGAAGCAGCATAGGATCCGCAGAAAAACGAGGTGGCGGGCGCATTTTTTAACGGACAAGGATTATTAATTTCGGGAAAACGAAGCCGGGTAGCAACTCCATTCACAGGCCGGGTGGACCAGCCAACCCGGAAGCGGTTCCCCAAATACGGCAACCGCTTTCCTGGCCGATTGTGGGGATTTTTCCAAACTGAGCCCTACTTGAAACAGCGCCGGAGGTGCGCTACTTTGGGGCGCTCCCGTTGCTCAGGACATCTTATCTCTTCAGCTGCGGTTTTTCCCTCACCATACCCCCATCGACCCATGAAACGCTCAAGTTGTGTCTGGCTCAGACTGTGCGGCGGGCTTCTCCTTCTTCTCGCGCTGGTGGCACCCCCCAGCGTTGCACAAAATGCCGTTGGTGTCTTTGACAACCACACCGATGTTGGCGATGTGCAACACGCTGGCGATACGTCCTACGATCCCCTCAAGCAAGAATACCTGCTCTCGGGCTCAGGAGCCAACATTTGGTTTGACAACGACGAGTTTCAGTTCGCCTGGAAGCGTCTTACGGGCGACTTTATTGTGCGGGCGGACGTGCGTTTTCTGGGTGAAGGGGTAGACCCGCATCGCAAAATCGGCTGGATGGCCCGCGCCAGCCTCGACCCCCGCGCTGCCTACGCGGATGCCACCGTGCATGGCGACGGGCTCACGTCGCTCCAGTACCGCCGGGCACGCGGTGCCGACACCGAACAAGTTGAACTCGACCTCACCGGCGCAGATGTGCTTCAACTGGCGCGTAAAGGCAACACCTACATCATGTCCGCCGCCAAATTCGGCGAACCGTTTACGACGGTCCACGTCGAGGACATGAACCTAGGCGAAGAGGTGTACGTGGGCCTCTTCATGTGCTCGCACAACGACGAGGTCGTCGAACGGGCCGTTTTCCGCAACGTGCGCATCATCAAACCGATTCACGACGACTTCCAGCCGTACCAGGATTATATCGGCGGCAACCTCGAAATCCTCGATGTCGAGACGGGCCATCGCACCATCGTCCACCGCTCTCCCGACGCCATTCAAGCCCCCAACTGGACGCCAGACGGCCAGACGCTGATCTTTAACAACAACGGACGGCTTTACAACTTCGACCTCCCAACGCGGGTGGTGACAGAATTAAACACCGATTTCGCCACACGCAACAACAACGATCATGTGCTTTCCTTCGATGGCACCATGCTCGCGATCAGCCACCACGCCGAGGATGACGAAGGGCGCTCGAACATCTATACGCTCCCCGTCACGGGCGGCACCCCCAAGCGCATCACCCAAGCGGGACCGTCCTACTTGCACGGTTGGTCGCCCGATGCCAAGTTCCTGACCTACACCGCGTCTCGGGATGGCGGGCCGTATAACATCTATAAAATACCGGTGGATGGCGGCAGCGAAATTAAACTCACCGATCTGGAAACGCTGGATGATGGCCCTGAATATTCACCGGATGGGCGGCACATCTATTTCAACTCGGCGCGGACAGGCACGATGGAATTGTGGCGGATGCGGGACAATGGCCGCAACCAGGAGCAGCTTACCGATGACGAATTCAACAACTGGTTTCCGCACATCTCGCCGGACGGCCAGTGGATCGTCTTTCTTTCCTACCTACCCGACGTTGATGCCGCCGACCACCCGTGGTACAAACACGTCTACCTGCGCAAGATGCCCGTCTCGGGCGGTGAACCCGAGGTCATCGCCTATGTGTACGGCGGTCAAGGAACCATCAACGTCCCCTCGTGGTCGCCCGACGGTTCACGGGTGGCGTTTGTGAGCAACACGGACGGCAACTAGGAAATAAGTCGGGATGGCTGCCATACCATCCAGGGTATTCGCGAACCTTTACCTACGAAAAAAGGGCCCCGTCGGCGAGCACTTGCTCCAATCGACGGGGTCCTTTTTTCTATGGATTGTGCCGGATTTTTCTCCTGTCTTCGCCTTTGGAAAAATTTCGTTTGTCTCGAAAGATAGGCTTTGTACTTTCCCCGTTATCCGGCCCCGCGCAGGCACCCACAACAATATTGGTCCAACATAAGGATTGAGCCCCAAAAGGGAATGTTTTTGATGCTTCTGCGAGGGGCTGAACCCCTACATTGAATAGACGGATGACGTATGAAAATCGCCGTTTGTATAAAACAAGTTCCCGACATCACCGCGCCCCTTCATATTCAGAACGGGGCGCTCGTCTTCGATACCAACCGGATGGTATTGAACGCCTATGATGCATCGGCGGTGGAAGCCGCCCTCGTCCTGTTGGAAAACAGGGAAGGGTCGATTCACCTGTTTCTTCTTGGACCCGACCGGGCTAAAGAAACCATCCGAAAAGCCCTGGCGATGGGCGCCCATGAGGCCACCCATTTGCTCGTTCCGGATGATGCGGCACTCGATGCGTACCTGTCGGCCTCCTTGCTTGCCGAGCAGTTAAAGCAGCACACCTTCGATATCCTGCTCTGTGGCAAACAATCGCAGGACACCGATGCGGGCCTCACCGGGACCATGTTAGCCGAGCATCTGGCTCTGCCCTACGCGACCAATGCCGTGGGCCTCACGCTTGAAGACGACCTGGTGGTGGCAACCCGACAGGGAGATGCCGGACAGGAAATCATGGCATTGGAGACACCGTGCTTGGTGACGTGCTCGAACGATATGAACAACCCCCGGATTCCGAGTATCAAGGGGATTATGCAGTCCAAGCGGAAGCCCGTTCAGACCATTTCCGTCACACCCGATGCCACGCCATCCACCCAGGTGATGGGCTACGAGCCCCTGCCAGAACGAACGCCGGGTGTGCAGTGGGAAGGTGAACCGCTCGAACTTGCCCGCCGCCTCGTGCACCACCTGAATGACGAAGCGCGGGTGTTATCGTAACCGCTCTTTTGTGCCTCCTCTTTTGGTAGGGCGTGTCTCCAAACACGCTTGAATTCCATAGATTCTGAACCCATGTCCAAAATACTTACATACCTGGCTGTCCAGGACGGAAAAATAAAACGTGCCTCGCTGGAGGTGCTCTCCCATTGCCGGGCACTGGCCCAAGAACACGGATGGACCGTCGAAAGCGTGCTCCTTCACCCCGATGCGCGTTCGCTGGCTACCACCGCGCAGCAATATGGAGCGGAGACCGTGTATTACATGGATCACCCGCAGTTGCAGGCCCACCTGAACGCACCCTTCCTTGCTGCACTCCATGCCGTCATCACCCACGCAAACCCCCATGTCGTCGCCTTTGCTTCGAGCGAAGCCGTGAAAGACATGCTGGGAGCGCTTGCGGTTCGCACCCAGGCCGCCGTCCTCTCTGATGTCGCCTCCTTCCACATAATCGCAGGAGGCGTGGAGGCAAAACGGCCCGTCATGGCGTCGAAGCTTATTGCGCGCACACAGGCACAGGGAGCACGGGTGTTGGTGTCGGTTCGCGCGGGTGCCTATACCGCCGAAGAAGCACCCACCGAGGCCGCCCTTGTCCCTCTCCCCTTTACGTTCGACGTCGACACGTTGAAGCAGCAGGTTCGGGAGGTGGTGCAAGATGCCCTCGGAACCCTTGATCTTTCGGAAACACAGGTGGTGGTGGCTGCCGGACGCGGCGTAAAAGATGAGGCGGGCAAAGCGCTTGTCACCCAGTTGGCAGACACCCTGGGGGCAGCGATTGGCGCCTCCCGCGCCGTGGTAGAAAGCGGGCTTTTCCCAGCCAGCGCCCAGGTCGGACAAACGGGCAAAGTGGTTTCTCCCGATCTCTATATTGCTGTGGGCATCTCGGGGGCTATCCAGCATGTGGCGGGAATGCAAAACAGCCGCGTGATTGTTGCCATTAACAAGGACGGCGACGCGCCCATTTTTAACTATGCCACGTATGGCCTCGTCGGCGATTTGTACGCCGTGCTGCCCCCTCTCATCAACGAAATAAAACAGGTTCTACCCACGACACCTGAATAGTCCTGATGGAAGACAAATTCGATTGTATCATCGTTGGGGGCGGAATAGCGGGGTTAAGCGCAGCCATGGTCTGCGCGCAAAACAACCTCCGGTTTCTGCTCGTCGAGCGCGGGGAGTTTTGTGGAGCCAAAAATGTGTCGGGCGGGGTGCTCTGGGGAACGGAGCTTGCTCGGCTCGTGCCCGACTACTGGAAAGCGCCCGATGCGGGCTTCGAACGCTTCATCCGGCACCGCCGCCTCACCTTCATGGATGAACAATCAGCGTTCTCGCTCGACTTCAAATCCGACCACTTTGATCAGCCGCCCTATGCAGGCATTACGGTCCTGCGGGCCAAATTTGACAACTGGCTGGCCAGCAAGGTAGAAGCCGCCATCGAAGCCAGTGCCTTTGCCGATGAGTCGTTCCTCGTACCTGACGTATTGGTCGAAGAGCTGTTGCTGGAGTCGGGTGCCGTGGTGGGCATCCGGGCGGGCGAAGAGACGTTTTATGCCGACTGTGTCATTCTGGCCGAAGGCGTGAACAACCTGCTGACCCGACAGATTGGGCTGCAACCGGAATACGTCCCGGCGGACTACGTGGCGGTGGGCGTAAAAGAAGTGATTCGGTTCGACCAAAAGGTGCTGGAAGACCGGTTCCAGTTGCAGGACCGCAGCGGTCTTTCGAACGAATTCGTGGGGTTTGCGAGCCAGGGCGTCGAAGGGGGTGGTTTTTTATACACCAACCTCGACACCGTCTCGGTAGGGCTGGTGCTGGGCATGAAGGATTTACGCGAAAAAGGAGGCCCCAAACCCTACGACCTCCTCGACACGTTCAAACGCCATCCCGCCGTGGCCGATATGCTGCGAGGCGGCGAGTCCCTCGAATACGCCGCCCACGTGGTATCAACGGGCGACATCCGGGCGCTTCCCAAAGAGGTCTACGCCGACGGCGTCCTGGTAACAGGTGAAGCTGCCGGGTTGCTGCTCAACAGCGGCAAAGCCATCCAGGGCATGGACTACGCCATGCATTCGGGCATCCTTGCCGCCGAGGCAGTTGCGGCGGCGAAGCAAGACGAGGACTTTAGTGCAGCATCCCTAAAACGCTACCGGGATGCGCTCGACGCCAGCTACCTCATGCAGGACATGCGCGGATTTCAGGATGCGGTACACCTGCTGCATAGCCCGGCCATGTTTCAGGCGGTCCCCAATTTGTTTTGCGACTTTGGGCGGCAGTTTTTTACCATCGACAATGCGCCGACGCGCAAAGCTTCCGCGATGCTAAAGGACAGCATCCGCAAACACTCCTCTTTTCTGGAGATGATGAAGCTCGGATTTAAAGCCCGCAAGCTCTAGGTCTCTCTTCCCATGTGTAGTATTCTACTGCCTTTACCTACGCTGTTATGACTATTGCTGAACGTCTCGGAACCGTCTCGTATCGCAACCAGGGACGCAACGACGCCTCGGCGCATATCCACGTCGACACGGACATCTGCAACAGCCGTTGTCCGCATAAAGGAACCACCTATATGTGCCCGGCCAACTGCTACACCGTGGACGCCGAAGGATTGGTCCATTTTCAGGTGGAAGATTGTATCGAGTGTGGCACCTGCATGTATGCCTGTGACCAGGGCGCAGTGACCTGGAAGTATCCCGACCCCGAACAAGGACTGGGGGTGACCTGGAACCTTGGCTAAGGGGGCAGACACCCTTTATCGCCCTTGCTCATCCACGAACAAACGAAAAAAATAGATGCCTAAATACGCTTTTAACGCCGACGACGCCTACCTCTTCGAGTCGATGCTCGGAGAAGAGGACCGGTTGATCATGGAATCGGCCCGTGAGTATGCCCAATCCCGCCTCGAACCCCGGGCCCTTGAAGGTAACCAGGACGAGGTGTTTCATGACGCTATTCCCCAGGAAATGGGCGAACTGGGGCTCCTGGGCGCTACCATCCCGGAAGCGTATGGCGGCGGCGGGGTCAGCTACACCGCCTATGGCCTGATTGCCCGCGAGTTGGAGCGGGTTGACTCCGGCTATCGCTCCTTTAGCTCGGTGCAATCATCGCTGGTGATGCACCCGATTCATGTGTTTGGCACCGAGGAGCAACGTCAGCGGTTTTTGCCCCGCCTGGCAACCGCCGAACTGATTGGCTGCTTCGGGCTTACCGAACCCAATCATGGCTCAGATCCCGGTTCCATGGAAACCACGGCTCAGCGGGTGGACGGCGGCTGGGTGCTGAATGGCGCTAAAATGTGGATCACCAACTCCCCCGTTGCGGATGTGGCGGTGGTGTGGGCCAAGGAAAAAGGAACGCCTGACGAAGGCACCATCCGAGGTTTTCTCGTCGAACGTGCCTTCGATGGCTTTGAAACCCCCGTTACCCACAACAAAATGTCGCTGCGCGCCTCGCTGACCGGGGAGATTGTACTCGACGACTGCTTCGTTCCCGATGCCAATGTGTTCCCCGAAGTCCGGGGGCTGAAAGGGCCGTTTACGTGCCTTAACAGTGCCCGCTACGGCATCGTCTGGGGAGCGCTGGGTGCAGCAGAGAACTGCTACCACCGGGCGCGGCGGTATGTGATGGAGCGTCACCAATTTGGATACCCTCTTGGCGCCATGCAGTTGGTGCAAACCAAACTCGCCGACATGATCACCACCATCACGCAGATGCAGCTGCTCGCCTGGCGGCTGGGCCAGTTGAAGGACCAGGGACAGGCCGCACCGGCCATGATTTCGTTGGGCAAACGCAATAACTGCGGCCGTGCGCTAGAAATCGCCCGGACGGCGCGCGACATGCTCGGCGGAAACGGAATTACGGGCGAATACCGGGTGGTGCATCACATGGTAAACCTGGAAAGTGTAAACACCTACGAAGGCACGTATGATATTCATGGCCTCATCCTGGGCCGTGAGATTACCGGCCTTCAATCCTTCGTACCCCGGGGAAACAACATGTAATTTAAACCCGCCTGACAACGCCCGATTGGCGGCTGGAAAACTCGTGATCACCCCTGCACGAAAGATTTTAAAGCACGCCTTGTTCGCGCAACCAGGCCACCCAATCTGACCAGATATCGTGGAAGGTGCCGGTACGGGTATCGCGCAGGTCATGACCGGCAAAAGGGTAAAGCACGTAGTCATACGGAAGCCCCGCCGCCTGGAAACGGTGCATGTTCAACGTATCCAGCCGAACCGGAATGCTGCGGTCGTTCTCCCCAAAAAGCCAGATGCTGGGAACCGTGAGTTCTTGAAGAAGCGGAAGGGGGTCATAGCCGGGCATACCAATAAAGCTATCCAGTTGCGGGTACACGTCGTCCAACGGCGTCGTTGTCCCTGCGGCGAGGTTGCTGTAGAAAATCTCCATGCCCACGCTCACGGTCGGACCGGACCAAATCATCAGGTACGACACCAAGTCCGTTTCGGTGGTGGCAAGCGGTGCAATCCATCCACCCTGGCTGTTGGCTGCCAACCCCAGCCGCGTGGTATCGATATTGGGAAGACGGCTCAAAAAACGAAGTGCCGCGGCGGCATCGGAGGCTAGTAGCCGTAACTGAGCGGGACTATTCGAGGTGCTAACGCCTGTGTACGTCCCTGTGGAGGCCCCGACACCACGCTTGTCATACCGCAGCACCGCCATGCCATGAGGAACCAGGGGGTCCGTCACGCCCCGCTGGCCGTTTCGAGTGACCTGACCGGAGCCATGCACGAACACTAAAGCCGGGAAGGGCCCTTCGCCTGTATTTGGAAGGTCCAGTTCATAGCGCAGCTGTACGTTTCCATTCAGAAAAAACCGATCGCCAATCACCTCGACGGCTACTTCGTCAGTGACATCGCCAGCGGTGGCCTGAATCATTGTGGTTCCGAATCCTGTTGCCACCACGCGTCCCGTTGCATCTACGGTGGCCACCTGCGGATTGGTCGTAGACCAGACAATCGAGACATCCGTCACCGGACTACCCAAGGCATCCGCAGGCTCTGCTTCCACCTGCCGCTCATCACCCGGAAGCTCTACCACCAGCGGCCCGGTCTGTGCAATCACGCGTGCGACCTGCTGGGCAACCGTGACTTCGATGGTTCCTGAGAGATCGTTTACCGTGGCGGTCACCGTCGCCGTGCCATTGCCTACGGCCCGCACCGACGCTGTTGCTGGCGTTGACGATGGGAGCAATTGAAGCACCGAGGCATCCGAGACTGCCCAGGTCACATTTTCCAACCGCACGCCATTTCCCATCGCATTTTTTCCCGTGGCGGTCAGTTCCAACACCCCCAATAGCGACGTGATAGAGGCACCAGGGGCCGAGATTTCCAGCGTGGCCAACCCAAAATCATCCCCGGGCTCTTCTTCCAGCGTATTAGTCCCTCCGTCGCAACCTGCAAGAACCAGCAATACGACCAATACACCCCTCCATTCCACGATTGGCCTATTCCAGGTGGACGCGTTCCAGAGCCACGGGAATTGCTTTCTTTTGGTCATCGTACCTCACTCTCTAGGGTTTTCCGAACCATAAGTATTTCCTCCACACCTAGATCGTCAAGGGAAAAAGAAATCCATACAACGTCGCTCCTTTTCATTGATTTTCGACAAGGAGAACCCTCTGCCCTAACGCCCAGCGCCTCCTCAGCCTATTGTTAGGCTTGCCTCTGTGGTAAAAAATATCGAGAATGAAGGCGTACCCCATCCAGTAGCGAGCCACCGACACGTCTGTTCGCTTGCTCCAAGAGCAATTCGAACCCGGGGTCTATCCCCTCATCCCCTCAACTGCTATGTCGCTCGACCTCCAAACCCTCGTCGGTAAGCCAATCGACCACTTCTGCCAGAATGGCTTCACCGCCTCCAACATCAACCATTGCGCTCATTTTGTCTCTCACGCGCTCGAGCTGTCGTTTTCTTACCACTGTCAGGAGCATACGGCAGGCTCCGCCCAAGGAGCCAACATCCGGGTGCATGAGGTATTTGCCCAATGCCCTTTGGTCGGAGCCTGGTCCGATGCTGACCTTACGCAGATGCAACTCATCTTCGTGACGCGAGCCACGCACGTAGACCTTGGTCGCAAAGAAATGGTCAACCACCCGCAGAAGCACATCGGCATTTTTAAAGACGGGATGGTGTACCATTATTCCAACTCGCGCGATAAGGTGGTCAAACAACCTGTGGACGACTTTTTCGACACGTTTGAAGCGATTTATGTTGGAACGCAAGGGTTGTTCTTTGGCCTCATCCCTGGCTCGGACCTCGATCTGCGCGTTGATTTGGAGTCACCCGGAGCCGTAGCCGGAAAACCGTTTGTTGTCACGCAGCAGGACAACCATTATATCGCCGCCGCTGCTACCGAGCCCGCCTTTTACCTGGGGCACCCGGTGCGGTATCATGGGCGCCGAGGACTGTATCATCCGCCGGGCAGGTACCACGGTCCCGTGTACCGGGCTGCCGACTACCATGATCGGTATGATCACTGGGCTTATGTGGTGGAGGCCATCGGGCATTGCGAGGGCCAGAATCATTTTAACCTGATCAATACCTACGACCGCGCCGCGTTCACGTTTGGCTTTGTGCAGTTTGCCGCCCACACCCCCAACGACAACCTGATCCTGCTTTTCCGAGAACTGCTACGTCTGCCTGACGCCAAGGACTATTTCCCGGAGCTTGAGCTACGCAACGAGCAGGTGTGCCGAATCAATGAGAACGGAAGCATCACCCATTTAGAACAGGTACAAGCTGGCGAGTTGGGCGGGTTTATGCATTACCTGAATCCCCATTCAGAACAGGTGGATGACCAGGAGTTGTTGCATGCCGCACGGCTGACCCACTGGGTCCAAAACAGCAGCGACGCACAGGCGGCACAGGTCAAAGCGGCCATCGCAATCACCTCGCGCAAGGTGATGGAACGGTACCATCGGTGGTACGACCTGGAAGGGCGCAGCGACCTCCTCGTGACGATCATTTGTGACATCCATCACCAAGGACGAGCCAGCCGGGCAACGGTGGAAGAAGCCCTGGCACAACCCCAGCCGGTGCAAGCCTTGTTGCGGGTGAACCACAGCCAGTGGCGCGACCGCAATGAACGGCTTGAGCAAATCACCCAGCGCATGGTTGCCGATGGATGGCTGGGGAAAAAGGTCTACGATCCCGCCAACAACGTATTTATTACGCCGCCATCTATGGATTCGCTCGTGGTGGACGTTGCGGCGTTGCCGCCGCTTCCGCCGAATCCGCTTCCGGTCTCGCCGCCTACGCCCCCCCAGGCATTACGCCTTCCCTAACGGGACGCGGGCTGGCTCCTCTATTGCGACCATGCTGTGGGCTCGCGGTCCCAGCGGTGTTTTTTTAGTTCGGCGTGCACGGCTGCATCAAGCGGCCCGGCATCACTCGTGGCGATGTTGGCGCGGACGTGCGGCAGCTTGCGCATGCCTGGAATGATGGTGCTGACCGTGGGGTTGGCGAGAATAAACCGCAGCGCCATCTCAGCCATGGTCATCTCTGCCGGAACGAGCGGTTTGATGGCATCGGCGTGATCGACGCTGGAGTTGAGGTTTTCGGGGACAAAATACGTGCTGCGCCAGTCATCCTCCGGCCAGGTGCTCTCTTTGGTCAGCTTGCCGGTGAGCGTGCCTTCGTCAAACGGGACACGGGCGATCACGGCTACGTTCATTTCGTCGCACGCGGGAAACAGTTCGTCTTCCGGGTTCTGGTCGAAGATGTTGTAGATGAGTTGCACGGCATCGATGAGGCCGCTGCGTACGGTTTTGACGCCGTTCCATGGCTCCCAGCGGTTCATGCTGATACCCACAGCACGGATCAGCCCTTGGCGTTTCAGATCATCCATCGTGTTCGCCCAACGGTCGTCGTCCACCCAACTATCTTCCCAGGTGTGGAACTGCATCAGGTCGTACTGCTCAATGCCTGCGTTTTCGAGGCTGCGGTTTACATACTCGACGATATGGTCCGGCGGATAGCAATCATCGAGCGAAAATTCGCGCTGGCTCGGCCATTTCCAGTTCTTTGGCGGAATTTTGGTGGCGGTGTACAACTTCTTGTCGGGGTTGGCGCGGAGCAGCCTGCCGAGCAGGGCTTCGCTACGTCCTTCGCCATAGCCCCAGGCCGTGTCGAAAAAATTGCAGCCCAGGTCCACGCCCAGTTGCAAGGCTTCCATTGAGGCGGTGTCGTCGGATCCTGTCCATCCGCCCATGCCCCACATGCCATAGCCTATTTCGCTGACGTTCCAGTCGGTGCGTCCAAACCGGCGATACTTCATGGTGTGTTGTGTTGATTGAGGGGTGACTTCATTGCGGTCGGGAAGCTACGGATTGTAGCCGACGAATGGAAGAAGGGGTTTGGAGTATGGGAGTGTGAGAGGTTGGGGATGTGGGAGTAGGAGAGTCTGGGAGAAATAGCGCATTGTGTTGGTTTTTCTTTTCTCCACGCCCCCTCTCCCCCTTTCGCCTACTCTCCCTTCCCTACCGGTTCCATTTCTCCAGAATGCGACGAAGCAGAACCCCTATGGGTGTTGGGGTGGCGCCCTGCTGCACATTGGCAGCGGCAATCTCGAAGGCGTAACGCCACTGCGAACGCAGCACCCGGTACGCCTCCCACACACTGTTTTTGGGGTCGTAGATGTGGGTGGCTTCGGAGGCGACGCCGTTTAGCTCCACAATTTTGAAGTTCTGGCCCTGTTGAAAATCATCCACCGAGGGCGTGCGGATATCGTAGCGTCCGAAGAAGAATCCATCCACGGTCTGACTGATTCGGTCGATGGCATCGGTAAGAGCCGGGGTCACCAGATGCCCGCCGTCGAGAAAAATCGCGCCGCGTGCGTGGGTGCCGAGTTCAACCAGTTGCACCGTCTCACCCTCCGGAAGCACTTCATACCGCCGCCCTGCCTGCACATGCAGGTACCAGTCGGCCATACACACCGCCCGGGGGTCGTCCAGAATCAGCCGCTCCAACGTGTGAACGCCATCGCCCGTCAGGACGGGCATCCGCTTTTCCGTTACGGAAAAAATGTGACCTTTGTCCTCGTCGGGGTGACGGATATAAAAAACGCCAAACTCGTGCCCGGGCGCATACGCCTGCACAATCACCACGCCTGTTTCGTGCTCAAAATATGTCCGTACGTCCTCAACCGAACGCGCCACCACCACCCCCGCCCCGCGCTCGCCGATGTCGGGTTTGAGCACCACCGGGTAGTCCAGTTGGTGTTGGCTCATGAATTGGTGCACCGCTTCCACCCGTTCTGCCTCCGTCTCCTTTGGTGGAATGATGGCAAACTGCGCCAGGAAGTCGCCCGCTCCGTTCAGGCTTTGCAAGATGGCGGCCTTCGACTCGCCCACAAAACCGCCGTATTCGATGCCGGGGTTGACGGCGGTGAACAGCGTCAGCGAGCGGTGGCGTAGCATCAGGTACGCGAGGTAGATCAGCACCGGCGGATAAAACAGCCATGGCGGCCAGAACTCCCAGTGCCGCAGGCGCTTCCACCGACCGATCAGGCGGCGGCGGCCCGCGTGGCTAAAGAGCGGCACTACCAACTTGAGCAGCAACCAGAGGGCCAGAATCAGCCCGAGCAACGCCCACAATGCATACCGTTCAAATGTCTCGAACAGGTCGAAGGCAGCCTCGCCTAAAAACATGGAGATACCCACGAGGAAGGGCGTCCACAACAGCGCAGCGATTAGGAAATAACCAGCAAACACGCGCAACTTCATCCCCAGCGCCCCCGCGCCTACGTACGTGGGCAGCCGGGTGCCCGGAATGACACGGCTCAGCAGAACAACCACGGGACCGCGTTGCTTTAGCCACACGCTGGCATCCTCCACCTTTTCCTCCGAGATGATCCACGACAGCGGTTTGCGACGCAGCGCTGGTTTGCCCACCCATCGCCCGATAAAAAACAAGCCGATGTCGCCCACAAAAATGCCTAAGAAAGCGCCCGCCGTTGCCGCCACAAACCCCAATGTACCATTGGCCACCAACAGCCCGGCCCCGATACACGCAAGGTCTTCACTCGCGAAGGTGGCCAGGGCCAGCAACAGCATCAGCACCACCACGGCCATCCCGGTCACCCGGCGCCCTTCGATGGAGGGCGGCACGGCAGCGGCCTCCACCCGCTCGGGCGAAGCGTCGGCACGGTGAAGAGCCGCTCCGTTTTCGACGCGCGCCACGAACGTTGCCAGGGGATCCACCAGCACGCTGGGTTCCAGAAACACGACCCCATGACCATGCTCCTCCAACGTGACCAACTCGCTCTGCGGAACGATGCGGGCATGTTCTTCGGCGGCGGCGTACGGGACCAGTTCGTCGTCCCGGCTGTGCAGGATCAGCATGGGCGGCTCGAAGCGATTCAGGATGTCGCGCAGGGGCCGCTGGTCCGTGTCGTAGAAGTTGCGGGCGTAGGGGACGCTTAAGATGGCGTCGTCGAGCCAGCCAAAATGGGGCGTGGCTTCATGAAGGAGCCACAACGCGGTGAGTTGTGCTCCATGGATGGCATGGTTGAGGTGGTAGTTGCCCAGCAGTTCCAGTTCTTGCACGCCGATGCCGGCCAGCATCACCACCGAGGCCACCCGGTTGGGGGCCTGATTATACACTTCCAGCGCCACCCCGCTGCCCATGCTGTATCCCACCAGATGCACCTGCCCAATATCCAGCGTCTCCAGCCAAGCCACCACATACTGCGCATGGGCCGCGACAGAATAATCGGGAACGGAGTGCCCCGAGCCGCCAAAACCAGGAAGATCGGGAATGAGGAGGCGCAAGGAATCGGGCAGCGCGTGCGCCAGATCCATCATCGACGATGAAGCAACGGGGCTGCCGTGCAACAGCACAACCACAGGACCATCGGTGGCTCCCACTTCGGCATAGGAAAAGGGAACTCCTTCTTCCTCCATGTCCCCCACTACGGGGAGTGAAAGCGTGTGCTGATCAGGACGTGGGAAGTGATCGGGAGCGTTGCGCCGGACAAGGTGCGACGCCATCAGCAACGCCACGTAGGCTCCCAGCCATACCCATCGCCAGCGTATCCGTCGCATCCGGTTGGTGAGGATCGGGCGCTAGCGGTTTGAGGGGGCGGCGGTACGCATGCGATAGGCCAGCGTGGACGGCGCAACGCCGAAGTCGGGAGGCAGTTCGTGGCCCTGCATCCGTACCATCATGGCAATCAGCGCAAAATGATGAATGGTGTGGGCCTGCACGTACTGAAGTTCACGCAGCAGCGTCGATTCGGTCCACGCCACTTCCACCCGGGGATCCGACGTGATTTTTACTTTCACCGGCTCGTCCTCTTTGCCCAGCGACTGAAGTTGATCCATCAGTTCTTCCGTCAGCCGCAGCGCAAAGAGGCGGTCCTGCTCGATGCGGCGGTCGCGGTCGCGGCCATCATAATCAATGGTGCCTGCGGGGGCTCCCTGTAGCAAGCACACGTAGTGTTCCAGCACATGCCGCAGGTGCGCACCGATGCTGCTGTCATATATCGGCGGGGAGGTGTGTCGGTAGCTGGTATCCGACAGCGCGGTAAGCAATGCGACGCCCTGCTGAAGTGCGAGGACGTTGTGTTCGACAAGCGTTGAGACCGTACGCATAAAGAGCTAGAAATAATCGCGTAATTCGTCGAATCGAAGAAGCCGAATACCACATTAATCGGGCACTAAACTAACACCTCCTACCCGTATTATCCAGCCAGCCTTCTTGTATCTCCGAGTTTGCGGTTTGTTACACATAGATGAAAAAACCTGGACGTACGTACCAAGTAGTGTCCTGGCATCGGCCCGGTCGTTTACCCGGAGCGCGACCGGTACCGGAAAAAGGTCGCCATGGCACCATCCAGTTGCTCGGCATCAAATAGGGCCAGGTAATCGATGGTTTTGAAGGCGCGGTCCAGCGCGGGGGGGCCGCAAATCTTAGCCCCAATCTTGAGATAGACCCGCATGAGCCGTGGCACGTTCGCCTGCTTTGCGTCAGGCTTCGTTTCCACGCAGTCACAGGCATGATCGGGGTGGGGCAAGACCTGCAGGGTGGGATGCACATGTCCCTGTTGCTCCAGAAACGCCAACACATCGGCTCCTTCGCACGGGTCCTGGCTCGTCAGCGAGCAGCAGCCAAACAGGTACCGCCTGTGGTTGTGCGTTAGATAGGCTCCGATGCCCTGCCACAGCAGATACAGCACCGGCAGGCTGCGGTGCGCCTTCGCAATACTCGCCCGTCCTAACTCCACCGACGCCGCCATCACCGAGGACGGCCAGGTTGAAAAATCAAACTCCGTGGCGGAATAAAAACCCCGTCCGGCTTGCGCCATTTCCTGCACCTGTAAGCGGTACGTGCCTACCGCCTCCCCACTTTTTTTCTCGACAACCATCAGGTGGTGGCATTGCGCATCGAACGGGTCTTCGTCGCGTTGGGTGGCAAAAGAAGCGGCCAATCCTTCACCGAGTTCCACATTAAACACCTCGAAGCGGAGCCGAAGCAGTTGGTCAATTTCTTCGGCGGTTGTAGCAAAACGTGCCTCGTAGGCCCCTGCCTGAAACTGCACCGGCGGCAACAGTTCTGGAAAGGGCACGGCAAAGATGGAGGACGAGGAGGGCATGTCCGAGGGGGAGGTTGGGGAGTTAATGCATGCGGGTAAACTGCAACGCGGAGCGGCGTTGCATAAGTTGATGTTCAGCAATCTGATGAAACGTATCTGGCTCGGCGCGGAGCACCAGCAGGTCTCCGTGGCGTTCTACATCACCTGTTATTTCAACCGGGACGGCAATCAGGTCGAGGATTTCCTGATTGATACTGCGTCCATCGGTGCCTTGGAGCAGAAAATACGCCGCGCGTCCTTCGGCATCACGCACCGCCAATACGGGCGGAATGCCCCCACTGATGCACCGCGTCGCACAAGCTTTGTGGATTTTTAAGTTGCCGGGGTTCATCACGCCGAAAAAACACTTGCTATCGACGATTTCACCGACGAGCGTGTGCGTTCCCAGGCTTACGTTTTGCATGGACGGAGCGCCACACGACGCATCCAGCACCGCCACCGTCCCCGGCACCACCTCGATCATGGTCTGGTTGTCGCGGTAAATCAGCGTGCCGTCGAATTGTACACATTGCCCGTCCATCCCGCCCACCGCATCGTGGGCTCCGTGTTTGCCCTGCCCGACGAGATAATACCCCGATACCGAAGCCGTCTCTCCCGGTCGCGAGACCAATAACATCGGATACGGCTCCTCGCTGATCATACCCTCAAACGTGCGCACCGCGCCGAACTCGAACACGCTCGGATAAAAGCCGTCCTGCGTGGTCACCAATACCACCGACACCGCCAGCGCCATCCCAACCAGCAGCGGCACCCAGCGCTTTAGAAAGCGCGCATGGCGCGTCGGCGCTTGTTCCTGCCAGCCGATGTAGAGATCGTTGTTGTTATGGTCATTGGTGGTCATGGAGGTCATTAACGGACTGTGTCCGTGTCATTTGTTCGTCATTCTGCTTTGTCTCTCGTCATCTTGATCCCCCTCCCTCCTTTCTTGTCTCTCTCCTAATCCCGTTTCCCCAATCACCCACTCTCCCTTGCCTTTATGAGCGACGGTTCCACACGCGTTCCTGCGGGATTCGGTGTTGCAGACACCAACACCGTCTGCCCTTCAAGTTTTGTTTGAAACGTCGGGATGCGTTCGTTAAAGGGCGGTGGCGACGCTCCCGTTTCGGGAATGTACTGATAGCCGTGCCACGGGCAGGTGATGAAGCCATCCAACACGCATCCTTCGCCAAGTGGGCCGTTCTGGTGCTGACAGACATTAGACACCGCCGCGATTTTACCGTCGTATTTAAACACGGCCACCCGCTCTCCGGCAATAGTCACAACTTTCGCCCGTTTTTCCGGAATCTCGTCAACCAGACACACCGAGACGAAGCCTTCCTCCGGGGCTGCGTCTACCGGACGATCCCGCTTGTTCTCTCGGAATCCGGCAACCAGTTGCAGTCCGATCACCAGCACAAAGCCTACCGCCACCAGCACCGACGGCACAACACCGGCCTGATCCTGCAACGCTCCGAGCACCACATGCGCAACGACCAGGGCATAGGCGATATACACCAGCATATGAAGCCGTTTCCATGTGGGCGCGGTGAGGTTGTGGAGCCAGAAATCGTGGCTCGTGGCCGCCATCAAAAACAGGATAAACAGGGCCAACACACCGAGTTGCTCGAAGGGAAACTGCGCGAGGCTGCTGAAATTGGTATTGCTGACAAGCAGGCTAACAAAGGGATTGACATCACCGAGTGCGTGAAACTGGATGATGGAGAAGACCGCATGTCCGAGGGCCAGCACAAACATGGTCACGCCCATGTGGCGGCGGTTGTAGAGCAGGGGCAGAAAACGGTCGTCAAGCCGCGCCAGGGGCCCGATCATCAGGATGACGTGCAGCAGCACAAAAGCCGCCAGGGCCAACGCCCGAATGATCAACGTCTCAGCGGTGACGTTGGGAAACAGCACCGCACCCAGCCCGATGAACACCGCCAGAAACCCCACCACCCCACCGAGCAGGATGGCATCGTAGCGTTTCTTCTGGCGGTTCCACTGCACCGCTTGATAACCGACACCCATGGTTTTTTCTGTGTTCGTTCGAGAGGGAGCGTTTGGGGGAAAGGAAAAGAGTGAGGGTATGGGTGTTTTGCTTTTACACGATTGGGCTATTCTGCTTCGATGGTCGGAGTAGGTTGCCGGGTGGTGAGCGGAGCGACATCGATAACTTCTTGACGAGCGAGACTGAACAAGATCAAAAAGCCGTCAGTGCGCAACGCCGCCTCCGGTAATGCGCCACGTACCGTCTCTGTGCCATCCAGCGACGACACCAAAAAGCTGTCGCCCGGCAACATGCCGGCGGGCTGCTGGGGCGCCCAATAGACCAGCACATCGGGAAGTTTCAGGCTCGCCTGCGGGGTCAGTTCCACAGCAAGATGCGTGGCAGGCGTAGCATCGCCGAATACCCGCGTAGTGATGGGTGCCACGGTCCAAAGATCATCAGCCTCCAGGATTTGATGGGCGAGTGACGGTTGTGCCAACGAGACGACGGCCTCCGGCAGTTGCTCCATCACTGGAATCGGCTCGCGGGCCATCAGCCCCGCCACAAAGACCAGCGGAATTACCACGGCCAACACGGCCATCATCGCCCGATGTCGAATACGTAAGGGTCGGATCATGACGCTCCCTCCGATGATGTGACACGGGCGGCTTCCCGATGCGGTGTACGTTCCTCTGGCGGCGTACCCGTGCCTCGCAGCACCCGGCGCAACAGCAGGGGCCACAAGGCCACCGTCCCCGGAAAAATCAAAAGCCGGAAGCCCAAGGTTGCTTCCTGGGCGCTATGGTCTACCTTCGCCACACCACGGGTCACAAAATATAAGGCAAACGCCACCCCCAGGAGCAAATACATTCCGAGAAGACGCACCAGCCAGGTAGCCACAAGCAGCGACATGAAACGGCCAAAAGGGTGAAAGGAGGCACATGGAATAAGATACAACATCTCCGCACCGACCTGCCAGCAGGAACCGATCATGACATTGCAACAAACGCCCTTAATTACGCAACCCGTCCAACGGATGTATCACAGAAAACTAATTTCTATGGATTAAGGACCAATCCGCACATTCACTTTAAAAGCCTTTCCCCTAGGATCAAAACTATTCGTAGAATCCGGCAAGAAGCGTGTTTGTGCAAATCCAGAAATTACCGGACGAATTAGGCTGTCTGCCCATCTTTCTGTAGCAGAAGTCGTGGTGAAATAAATACCTAAGTCACTAAAAAGCTTTGCCCTATCAATCCGTATCTCCTGTGCATACCCTAGATCATCCACTTGAAATGTAGCCACTACATCTTCGCAAAACCCAGCCCTGAAGACAGGGCCCGTATTATCAATTCGTGCCCTCAGCGAATCAAAACTAGGATGATGAACCCATGTGTACGTGCTATCAATCAAATGATAACTACTAATGTCGACACGACAATAAAAAGGCTCATATCCACAAACGTAGACGGTAGGAGCAGAAACGTCCGGCTTTCTTATTAATGTGCATCCTGCCAAAAAAACAAGCCAGAGTGGCACAAGGAAGAAATATTGGGCACCCTTATTCACGTCTTGGAATCTGCCAATACCTATGAGTTTATGGTCATCCCAAATCATGGAACGTCTATAAAAACATAGTCTCTCCGTGCTTGAAAAACAATGCCATTATTAGCTATTCGGCTTACGTATCCACCTTCCCAAAACGGCGGTCGCGGTCCTGGAAATTGCGGATGGCCGAGTAGAGTTGCTGGCGGCGGAAGTCGGGCCAGAACACATCCGTGATGTACAGTTCGGCGTAGGCGATTTGCCAGAGCAAAAAGTTGGAGATGCGGTATTCGCCGCCCGTGCGAATGAGCAGGTCGGGGTCGGGCATGTCGGCGAGCGCATGGCTGATGTCCTCCTCCGTAATGTCGGCGGGCGTGAGGGTGCCTTGCTGGACTTGCGCGGCGAGGTCTTGCATGGCCTGCGTAATTTCCCAGCGCCCACTATACGACAGCGCCAGCGTGAGCGTCATGCGGGAGTTGTTCGCCATCTCGTCCATCGCTGCGTTCAACTCGCGCAGGGCCGACTTGGGCAGCTTCGCTACATCGCCAATCGAGCGCAGGCGGATGTTGTTCTCGTGCAGGCGCGCCCGCTCCCGACGGATGGTGTGGAGCAGCAGCTTCATCAGCGCATTCACTTCGCGTTCGGGGCGCTGCCAGTTTTCGGTGCTGAACGTGTAGAGCGTCAGGTATTTCACGCCTACCTGCGCACACGCCTCCACGATGTCGCGCACCGACTCGACGCCCTCGTGGTGTCCTTTCACCCGCGCATTGCCCCGTGCCCTCGCCCAGCGCCCGTTGCCATCCATAATGATGGCGATGTGGTTGGGGATTTCGCCGCGCCGTTGAAGCGCCGCCTGTTCCTCGGCATCCTCCCTCGTTTGCGCCTTGCCCGTCAAGGATACGGGCGACACGGTTTCTGCTGTCATCTCAATGCGTGGCTGGGTACCAGAAGAAGGGGTGTCCTGCGTGTTTTCCGCAAGCGATCACAGCCGCAGGATGTCGTTGAAGATCAGGAAGACCATCAGCGAGAGCAACAGCACCATGCCCACCTGTTGCAACACCATGCGCACCTTCAGCGACGGCTCCCGGCGGGTGATTCCTTCGTAGATCAGGAAGACGAGGTGGCCGCCGTCCAATGCTGGAATCGGGAGGATGTTGACGATGGCGAGGGTGATGGACAACATTGCTACAATAAACCAGAACTGCCGTGCCCCTTGCTCAGCGGCCTGCCGCGTAACCACCGCCACTGCAATCGGACCGCCGATGTTTTCGCGGAAGTTTTCCTGCCCCGTGAAGACCCGCTTCAGGTTGGTGGTGATCAGCTTGGTATTCAACCATGTGTCTACCATACCTGCCACCATTGCTTCGCCCAAGCCAAACTCTTCGGACCGCATTGCCCAGGTAATCCCAACGAGGTACTGCCCGCTGGCGTCATCTTGCCGTGGGGTAATGGTAGCAACGTGCAAATTGCTGCTATCAGCGGCCAGCGACTGGTCGCCAGGACGCACCCATGCCACCTGCATCGGCGTACCTTCGGAGGCGCGTATCGCCCGGGTCATTTGAATCCAGAACGGCACGGCCTCCTGGTTGATCGCGATAATCCGGTCGCCCGGCTGGAGTCCGGCTTCTTCCGCAGGGGAATCGGGCATGATGGTACCCACCATACTCGGCGTCGTGTCGATGCCCAGCGACCCCGCCCGCGTCAGTTGGGTCATGATGTCGTCCGGGCCTTGCAGCGTCAGCGTTTGCCCGTTGCGGTCCACGGTAAAGGTAGGCGTGTCGGACAACAACGCGTCGAGGCTTTCGAGGCCGCTATATGGGTCGTAGGGCGTGCCACTAATCTGCAGAATACGATCACCCGTCCGCAACCCAATGTCGTACGCGAGCGAGCTATCGGCGACGAACACCGAGCCGTCGTCGGTAGCCACGGGCTGCGTCTCGCCATAGGCAAATTTTAGCGCCGCAAAGATTAGCGCTGCGAGGATGACATTAAATATGACCCCGGCGGTGATAACAATGATGCGTTGCCAGACCGGCTTGGCCCGGAATTCCCACGGCTCCGGCTCGTTGTTGAGCATGTCCGTGTCGAGGCTTTCATCCACCATGCCCACAATCTTGACGTAGCCGCCAAGGGGCGTGGCACCGAGTTGGTATTCCGTCTCCCCAATGGTTTTGCTGAAGATCTTGGGTGGAAAGCCAATGGAAAAGCGCTCAACGCGCATCTTGAAGAACTTGGCTGCCAGGAAGTGGCCCATCTCGTGGACAAAGACCAGAATGGTAATGGCCAGCAATACCCAGCCCACATACGACAGAATTTCTAAAACAGACTCCATGAACTTGCTGCATCAGCGAACAGAGGCTCGCTTTATTAAATATGGAAGGGTGAAGCAGCGCGTATCAGCGTGGTTGCAGAGCGGCGTGTGTACTTCACAGGACAAATCTTCTGATATCAAGGTATTGGCCCCATCGTAAAGGAGCGGCTCGTTCAATGGACAACCGCGCGGGCGTGTTCCAATACAAGCCGACGGGCGGCGGCATCGGCCTGAACGAGGGCGTCGTATGTAGCTTCGGTGACAGGCAAGGCATCGAGGGCGGCCTCGATCATGCGGGGAATTTCCACGAAACGAAGTTGTTCGTTCAAAAACAAGGCAACGGCTTGCTCGTTGGCCGCATTTAATACCGCGGGTGCCGTCCCTCCCTTTCGCAAAACCGCGTAGGCAAGTTGCAGGCTGGGAAATTTTTCAACATCGGGCATTTCGAAATCAAGCGCCCGCAACGTCGTCCAGTCGATCCGCTCGTGGGGGGCGGGCCACCGCTGTGGATAGCTGAGCGCATACTGGATGGGCACCTTCATGTCGGGCACGCCAAGTTGGGCCTTCGTCGAGCCGTCCGTAAACTCCACCATCGAATGAATGATGGACTGTGGATGAACCAGCACATCGATCTGATCGGCTCCCAGATCAAACAACCACCGGGCTTCGATCACCTCCAGGCCTTTGTTCATCATCGTCGCCGAGTCCACCGTGATTTTCGCCCCCATCGACCAGTTGGGATGCTGCAGCGCTTCGGCCAGCGTGATCCGTGCAAAGTCTTCTTTCGGACGGGTTCGAAATGGCCCACCGGACGCCGTGAGAATCAGCCGACGTACGCTGTGGGCAGTTTCACCCACCAGGCACTGAAAAATGGCTGAATGCTCGCTGTCTACCGGGATCAGCGTGGCGTTGTGTGTATGCAGGAGTTGGTTGACCAAAGCCCCCGCCACCACCAGCGTTTCTTTGTTGGCCAGCGCGATCCGTTTTCCGGCCCGGATGGCTGCCAGCACCGGCTCCAGCCCTGCAAACCCTACCACCGCTGCCACCACCGTATCCACCTCTGGCAGGGTCGATGCCTCACACAAACCTTCGGAGCCCATGAGCACCCGTATTCCGGTGCCTGCGAGGGCTTCCTCCACGGTCTTTCGGGCGGTTTCGTCGCCCAGCACCACACAGTTGGGGCGAAATTCCAGCGCCTGCGCGACGAGCAAATCGGCGTTGGCGTGTGCCGTAAGCGCGTGGACGCGCAACCGATCTGGGAAAAGCCGTACTATATCCAGCGTCTGCGTCCCTATCGAACCGGTGGCCCCGAGAATACTAAGTCCACGGGGTGCTCCGTTGATCGGATGAGACGCATCGGAAGAAATCATGGGTGCCAGTGCCAGTTGAAATGCGGATAACCTAGCGCGACAAACGGACAACGCCGGGTTTTGCTTCCCGCGGATCCAATTCGTAACAAGCCGCCCTTCGGCTGAAACTTACGATTCCGGTACTAATAGGAAAGCCCATGTTTCCCGATAATTGTTTTCGCTTTCTTGAAACGGGCATGACCAGATTTTTTTCCAGGCCTGCTGTTGGTCGGAGCGTGGGGCTTTTTGCGCTTCTGCTTGGCGTAGGGCTGGCCCTGTTGCCACTCGATACGGCGGTGGCACAAACCGCCACGGTCCTCCGCTCCCAGGCCCGGGGCGTCGACAGTACGCTGGTGGGACGTTATACGCTGGCGGAATCGTACCTGCGGGCCGGGCAGTTCGACCGCGCCATCGCCCTGCTCGAAGACCTGTATGACGCCAGTCCGGCCACCTATGCCTTCTACGACCGGCTCAAAGAAGCGTACGAAAGCGTCAAACGGTACGACGACGCCATTGCCCTGGTAGACACCAAGATCGAACAGTCGCCCCAATCGACCTTGCTCCTTTCCGAACGTGCCCGCATCCTTTATCTCAAGGGCGACGAGGCCGGAGCCCTGGCTGCCTGGGATGCCACGCTGGATACCGCCAACGACCCCAACCGCCACCGCATCGTCTACAATGCCATGGCCGATGTGCGGTTGCTCGAACAGGCGGCGGCGGTGCTGGAGCGGGGACGCGTGGACCTGAACAACCCCATGGCCTATCAAACCGAACTGGCGTACCTGCACAGCCTGACGGGCCAGCATGAGAAGGCGGTGGAGGAATATATCGCGATGTTGACGGAGAACCAGGAAAAACTAAGCTTCGTCCGCAACCGCCTCAGCCGGTTTATGGAACAAGCCGGGGCACTGGAGGCCAGCATTGCTGCCTGTGAACGCGCCGTGCGCCAGGATCCCTTGAACCGCGCCCACCGCGAATTGCTAGCCTGGCTGTACACCGAAGCCGAAGATTATCAACAGGCGTTTAATGCGTACCGCGCCATCGACCGGCTGGAAAAGGAAGACGGGCGGGTGCTCTTCACCTTCGCCCAGCGTGCCGCCGATGCGGGCGCGTACGACGTGGCCTCCAAAGCCTACGATGAAGTGTTGCAGCGTCACCCCAATGCCCTGGTGACACCGCAGGCGCAGATGGGACTTGGCGAGATGCACGAACGCTGGGCCGAGCAAACCTACGAGCGGGTCTATGACAACCAGGGCAACCGGGTAGAAGCCCCGCATTATGAAGCCGCCCTCGACGCCTACCGCACGTTCCTGCAACAATATCCGACACACGACTATTTCCCTGAGGTGCTGCGCCGCATTGCCGGACTTCAACAAGATGTGTTTTTCAACTTCGGCGAGGCCGAAGCCACGCTACAGGAAATCACCGAGCGTTATCCCACCACGATGACGGCCAACCACGCCCGCTATGACCTCGGGCGTATCGCGCTCTCGCGGGGCAACCTCGACGCCGCTGGGCTGCTCTTCTCCCGGCTGGTGGACGAACTGCGGCTGGGCGAACTGGCAGAGTTGGCACGGTACGAGCAGGCGCTGATTCATTTCTACAAAGGCGAACTCGACGCGGCCAGCACGCTCGTTTCGGTACTCGACGAAAACACGTCTACGGACGTTGCCAACGACGCCATTGAACTTAAGGTCTTGATCGCCTCGAACCCTGGCCCCGACTCCCTCAACGCCCCGCTGCTACACTACGCCGAGGCCGCGCTGCAAATCCGCCAGCGTCGCCCGACCGAAGCACTGGGCACCCTCGACGCCCTCATTCAGGAATTTGGTCAACATTCCCTCGCCGACGACGCCCGCTTTTTGCGTGCCGAGGCGCTGGAGGAAGCCGGGCGCACCGACGAAGCCCTGGCGGCCTTTGGTGAACTCCCGCTGATTCATCCCGACAGCCCCCTCGCTGACCGCGCCCTGTTCCAGGCCGCGTACCTCCAATGGCGCGCGCTTGGTGATGCCCAAGGTGCCCTCGAAACCTATACGCGCCTCCTCACACAATACCCGGGCTCTCTCCTCGTCCCCGACGCCCGCCAGCAGATCCGCCGCCTGCGGGGCGATGCCGATAGTTGAGGCATGCGGGATGCGGTGAGAGGGAAGAGAAGGTGAATCGAGGAGCCGAGGAGTTGACGTATTAACGACGGTTTGACGATGACCAGTTATCTTGCACGGACAGATGGAGCAAAAAAGAGAGGGATTCTCGACAAACGGGAAGGCGACCTCCGCAAAGAGATTTTGCGCAAGGCTTCGCCGGAACGAATACGCTGATGCGCTGAGCGGGTCCGTCAGGCTCAACTGGGGCTGATCAAGGCACTTAAGCATCATGCGCAGGCTTACCAAGCAGAGGAAGAGCGCTCTCCGAAGACAAATGAGCGGCTCGAAGAACAGTGGAATAACTGGAACGAACTTGATGCTGCGGAAATTATTGCGATTTACCAGAAATGACACGGACGCAGTCCGTTAATGACTATCCATGACGCTGGCAACGCCAACGCCTTACAACCCCAAACCCATGCGATATATAGCCTTTCTCCTGCTCTTGCTCGTTCCTGCAATGGGAGTACAAGCGCAGGACGTGCTCATTCCGATGGACACCCGCCAGTCCAACCACCTGAAGGCCTATGGCGTGGCGTATTGGGTGTTGCAGCAGGGCGTGAACATCGACTGGTTGCTGAACTATCGCGGCGGCTCGTTTTTGATGCAGTCATTCCCGGCATTGGAGCAGGAACTGGCCATTCGCGGCGTCTATTTTGAGAAAGTCAGCGGGGCGCAGGCGGCCACCATTATTTCGGAAGTCGAGAGCGACGCGACGAACACCGCCGTCGTTCGGCTGGAGAAAGAACCCCGCATCGCCGTCTACGCGCCGCAGCAGACGCTGCCGTGGGACGACGCCGTACTCCTCGCCCTCACCTACGCCGAGGTGCCCTATGAGATGATTTACGACGACGCCATCATGAACGGCGAACTCAGCAAATACGACTGGGTGCACCTCCACCACGAGGACTTCACGGGGCAGTTTGGCAAGTTTATCCAGTACCGCAACATGCCGTGGTACATCGAGCAACAGCGTGAGGCCGAAAAGGCGGCGCGGCGGCACGGCTACCGCAAAGCCAGCGAGTTGAAGCTGGCGGTGGCACAGACCATCAAGCAGTACGTGGCGCAGGGCGGCTTCCTGTTCGCCATGTGTTCCGGCACCGACACGTTCGACATCGCCCTCGCCGCGCACAGCACCGACATCGTGCCCACCGACTACGACGGCGACCCGATCAACCAGGACGCGCTCGACAACCTCGACTACACCAACACGTTCGCCTTCACCGACTTCACCCCGACGTTTAACCCGTTGGAGTATGAACACAGCAACATCGACGCAGGCGCGCCGCCGCCTCAATTGCGCAACCCAGCGGTGGATTTCTTCACCCTTTTTGAGTTCAGCGCCAAGTGGGACCCTGTGCCGACGATGCTCACGCAGAACCACGTCGCCACCGTAAAAGGTTTCGTGGGTCAAACCACCAGTTTCCGCAAGCAGTTCGTGAAACCCAACGTCGTGATTATGGCCGAGGCCCCGGGCCGCGACGAAGTGAAATACCTCCACGGCTCCTTCGGCGAGGGCACGTTTACGTTCTACGCAGGCCATGACCCCGAAGACTACCAGCACTACGTCAACGACCCGCCCACCGACCTGAACCTGCACAAAAACTCGCCCGGCTACCGCCTCATCCTGAACAACATCCTTTTCCCAGCGGCGAAAAAGAAGAAGCAGAAGACATGAGGCGTTGGCTGTCAGCTATCGGCTCTCGGCTTTTGGATGGTGATGGAATTTCGCAAGCCACCCTTCCTACGTCATCACGAAGAATCGCAGATCCTGTGGTGATCTCATCCCGGCAGGAAAGCGCACCACAGACAGGATGAGTTTGTCTTATCGCCTATGGCTTCTCGCGATGACGCGATGGTTATCAGTATATCCTCCGCGGACAGTCCTGTGACTTGCCGAGTTTAAAGACCTGCAACCAATTTTGCTAAACTTCGCAGGTTGAGAGCTATGGTAGCGCTAGATTCCAAGATTCTCTTCAAATCCAACCCACGACACCTGTGGAAACATCTATAAAAACCCTGGCCAACTCGCGCTGCGTGATGACCGAGATTGTCTTGCCCAACGACATCAATGGGCTGGGCAACCTGATGGGCGGGCGGTTGCTGTATTTGATGGACAAATGTGCCGCCATCTCGGCGCAGCGCCATGCGAATATGGTGTGCGTGACGGCCTCGGTGGATTCGGTCGAATTTAAATCACCGATTTACCAAAACGAGGTGGTGGTAATTGAAAGCTGGGTCAACCGTGCCTTCCGTACTTCGATGGAAGTGGAACTGCGCGTTGTAGCTGAAAATCCGCTTGACCAAACATCACGGCTGTGCAATCGGGCGTACTATACGTTCGTCGGCCTTAACGACGAAGGCATCCCCACCCCCGTACCCGCCATCCATCCCGAAACTGACGACGAACGCCACAACTACGAAAGCGCCGCCAAACGCCGCGAGGTACGACTGCTGCTATCGGGCCGCCTCTCGCTGAACGACGCCAAACACATCAAAGAAGATATCCTCGCGACGATGACGGCCTCGGAATAAACGAGGATGGCGCTACCTGCCCCTACTCCGGCGAATCCCTGCGTTGTAATTCTCGTAGTTGACTCTTCTCGTTCATCCCATCGATACGAAAATGCATCGGTTTGTTGTTCGCACATTGTGTCTCGCAGTTCTGCTCCTGTTTTCCTTTTCCGCCCCTGCCCTTGCGCAACGTCCGCCGGGTGACTTTGGTGTGGGCGGTGTCATCGGCGATCCCAGTGGCATCTCGCTGAAGTTCTACCAGCGCTCCGACTTTTCCTACGATTTCCTCGTTGCGTGGGACCTCAACGACTTCCTTTTTCTCAACGCCCACGGCTTGTTCGAGCGCCCGCTCCAGAATGCACCGTTTCGGTTTTTCTACGGCCCCGGCGGCTACATCGGCATCCTCGATCGGGGCCGCGACAACGATGTGGTGCTGGGTATCAGCGGCAACTTTGGGCTCAGCTATTTTATCGAGCAGTTCGACATCTTTGTGCAGGTGACGCCTCGCTTTAACGTCGTCCCGTCCACCGACGGCGACCTCGGTGCGGGGATTGGGGTGCGCTTTTATCCGTAGGCGTTGTGCAGTACCTTGCAAAACAGAATGCCTCGCACGGCGTTCAGGAAGAATAACGTTCATTGTGACGCGTGAATCCGTAGTCTCATGTTATACCGTCGTGTCCTCATTACCGGAGCCAATGGCCTGCTCGGCCAGGCGTTGGTGGCCCACCTGAGCCGCCAGCCGGAATACGATGTGCTTGCCACGGGGCGCGACACCTTTCCCCGTTTTGCCAACGCATCGTGCGGCTACACGGCGCTCGACATCACGGCTCCGCAAGAGGTACAACGCCTCATGCAAGACTTCACACCCGATGTGGTGATTAACTGCGCGGCGATGACGCAGGTGGACCGCTGCGAAAAAGAACGCGACCTATGCTGGCGCGTCAACGCGGAAGCCGTGGAGCACCTCGCCCGTGCCTGCCGACGCATCGGCGCACGGCTGATTCAGGTCTCCACCGACTTTGTCTTCGATGGTGCCGACGGCCCCTACCGCGAGGACGCCCGACCCGACCCGGTGAACTTCTACGGCAAATCGAAGCTCGCCGCCGAGAATGTCACCCGCGACGCAGGGATAGATGGCTGGGCCATTGCGCGCACCGTGCTTGTCTATGGCACCGCGCACAACCTGTCGCGCTCCAACATCGCGCTGTGGGTCATCGACAAGCTGAGCAAGGGCGAACCGATCCAGGTAGTCACCGACCAGTGGCGCTCACCCACCTACGTCAACGACCTCGCCAATGGCATTGAGCGGATCGTGCGCTTTGGCAAAACGGGCATTTTCCACCTTTCGGGCCGGGAAATGGTGAGCGTGTACGACTTCGCCTGCACCATCGCCCACGTCTTCGACCTCGACGCCTCTCTGATCAGCCCCACTGACCACACCCACTTCCAGCAACCCGCCCCACGCCCGCCTCGGACCGGCTTTATTATTCTCAAGGCCGAAACCGAACTCGGCTACAAGCCCCACCCCATCGAAGACGCCCTCCGCCACCTCGGCACCCGCCTTGGCCTTCCGACACCCACGTCATAGGCACGAGCAGCCTGCGGCGGTATCCATGGAAGGCTACGCCTTTGTCATGAATGGTCATTAACGGACTGCGTCCGTGTCATTTATTGTCATTCTTCCACACCGTTTCACTCCCAAACTCTCACACTCCCTCTCCCCCATTCTCCCTCTCCCCTAAAACCCCTTCCCTCTTACCCCAATTGTTAATTCTCCATGCAAGATGACGGCAGGTGGTGCCTTCGTCGGGTGCAATGCGTTTTATGCGGTCCGGTTATTTCGGCCTGACAGTTTTTTCCTATGCTTGATATCCAGCTTATCCGTACCGAACCCGAGCGCGTCCGCGAGGCGATGCAAAACAAGGGCTATGCCGACACAACTCCCATCGACGGCGTGCTGACCCACGATGTGCTACGCCGCGAAAGGCTGACCGAACTGCAAGACGCCCAGGCCCGCTCAAACACGGTGTCGAAGGAAATCGGGAAGCTGATGGGGCAAGGCAAGCGCGAAGAAGCGCAGGAACGCATCGCCGAGACAGGGCGGCTGAAAGCCCGTATCAAAGAACTCGAAGAAGAAGTGCGCACCATCGAGGCGACGCTGCACGACCTCCTGCTCGAAATCCCGAACATTCCGCATGAAAGCGTCCCGGTCGGTCGCACGCCCGCCGACAACGTGGTGGCTGCGGAAATTGGCGACAAGCCGGTGTTTGACTTTGAGCCGCTGCCGCACTGGGACCTCATCGAGAAGCACGGGCTCGTTGATTTTGAGCGCGGCGCAAAGGTCACGGGCGCAGGCTTCCCGTTTTACAAGGGCAAAGGGGCGCGGCTGCAACGGGCGCTGATCCAACTTTTCCTCGATCTGGCATCCGAGCACGGCGGCTACGAAGAGTTGCAAGCCCCGCTCGTCGTTAATGCCGACAGCGCCACCGGCACCGGGCAGCTTCCGGACAAAGAGGACCAGATGTACGAGGCCCAGCGTGACGGGCTCTACCTGATCCCCACCGCCGAAGTCCCGGTGACCAACCTGTACCGCGACGAAATCCTCGACGAGGCCGACCTGCCGGTGAAGTTCTGCGCCTACACGCCCTGTTTCCGCCGCGAGGCGGGTTCCTACGGCAAGGACGTGCGGGGCCTCAACCGCCTGCATCAGTTCGACAAGGTCGAGTTGGTACATTTTGTCCACCCTGACACCAGCTACGACGCCCTCGAAACACTCCGCGAAGACGCCGAGCGGGCGTTGCAGACGCTCGGCCTCCCCTACCGCCGCCTGCTGATGTGCACCGGCGACATGGGCTTCACCCAGTCTAAAAAATATGACCTGGAAGTGTGGAGCGCCGGCCAAGAGCGCTGGCTCGAAGTGTCGTCTATTTCTAACTTTGAGGCGTTTCAGGCGCGGCGCATGCAGATCCGCTACCGCCCCGCCGAAGGCGGCAAGCCGACGCTGCTCCATACCCTCAATGGCAGCGGACTTGCACTCCCGCGCATTGTCGCGGCTTTGCTCGAAAACAACCAGGACGCAAACGGCACCATTCACCTGCCCGAAGCCCTGCATCGCTACACCGGCTTCACCAGCATCTAGCCTTTTTCTGCCGAAAGCCCAAATTCAGCCGCTACTTTCACATTCTTCCACGTTGTAGAAACATGTCCGCGCATCCGTTTGCTGGATGATTTTTTGCTGGCTGTTTCTACCTTCGTATGCGGTTTGTTGTGCAAACCCTTGTGCCTTATTCAGGGCTTTGGGACCGTCGCCGTGCTACCCATTTGATCCGCCGCCAGGGGTTTGGTGCGCTCAAACGTGAGGTGGATCAGGCCTTTAATGATGGCTCGGCAACCGCCGCCGTGGCCCGGCTTATCCAAACGGCCCAGGCCGACCCGCTGCCGGAACCGCCGTCGTGGTATCAAGGCGGAGGTGGCTCGGAGGTGGAGCAGGTGTATGACCTGCAACGCGACTGGTTCGAGGCCATGCGCACGAAGGGCCTCATCGAGAAGATGACGCTGTTCTGGACCAACCACTTCGCGGTACAATGGTCGGTGAACGCAGGCAAAGTCTCCAACAGCGTTGGTCCGCTCACCTACGATTATTACAAGCTGCTGCGGCTGCATGCGCTGGGCAATTTCCGCTCGCTCGTCCACAACATGGGCCGCAACGCCGCGATGCTCGTCTACCTCGACGGCTACGTAAACGAGGTGGGCCATGCAAATGAAAACTTCGCCCGCGAGTTGCTGGAACTGTTCACGATGGGGCAATACGCCGCTAACGGTTCGGAGAACTACACCGAGACCGATATCAAAGAGCTGGCGCGGGCGCTGACGGGCTGGGTAGTCACCAGCAGCAACCGGGGTTCGTTCGATCCGGGGCGGCATGATGGCGGCACCAAAACGGTATTCGGCCAATCCGGCGCGTTCGACTACGACGCCGTGCTCGATCTGATCTTCGACGCCCGCGCCGATGCCATCGCGATGTTTGTGTGCCGCAAGCTCTATTGCTTTTTTGTGCAGCCGATGCCGGATGAAGCCGTGGTGCGTGCCTTAGCCGATGTTTTTTTGGCAAACGATTTCGAGATCGCGCCGGTGATTCAGACACTGCTCAGCAGCGATCATTTTTATCAGGAGACATTTATCGCGTCCCGCATCAAAAGCCCGCTGGAATTGATCATTGGGTTTCTGCGCGAAGCGGAGTTGGCTCCCACGCAGGATTTGCTCGAAGAAGTGCGCGAAATGCTGTCTCCAACGGCACTCAACCAGGAGCCGTTTAATCCGCCCAACGTCGCCGGTTGGCCTGGATTAAATCCGCCCGCTGCCGACGGACAGCCGGGGCACTATGCCTGGCTCAGCACGGGCACCCTCCCCGACCGCTGGCAACACCTCGAAGCCCTCATCATTGGCGAAGCAGGTGCGAGTTACGACCCTTTCGACCTCGTGCAAAAGCGCTCCGATCCTTCCGACCCGTTGCGCATACCCACGGATCTTGCCGAGACGTTCCTGTCCGTCCCGCTCCACGAAGCCGGGATTCACGAGATTCGCGAGCCGTTTGGCGGCAACCCCGAGTTTCCTCCCCCGCCGCAGTTTCTCGACGGCCCCGCGCACGCCGTCAACCTGACGAAAATCATGCTCAACACGACCCCACACTACGAATGGCCGCGTTTTGACGAGCAAAACCCCGCCCATGTCGCCGAAGCGCGTGCCTTGCTGCGGCGCTACATCACCTACCTTGTCCAGCTCCCCGAATACCAACTGACGTGATGTCTTGGGTTAATCCTTAACGAGCCCGCTTGTCACCCACCATGCACGACCACCATCCTTCCTGCACTCATTCCCACCACCGCGTGGGCAGCCGCCTCGAAGACGGCGCGGCGCACGCGGACGACCATGCCCGGTGGTCGCGGCGCGACTTTCTGGCACGGATGGGCCTCGCTAGCGTGGGGATGGGTTTTGCAGTCAGCGGCGTGCCTGTTCATGCTTACAGCCACGCTCCCCTGCTGGAAGCGTTGGGCGCGCTGGAGACCAACCGCGTGCTGGTGATCCTGCAACAAAGCGGTGGCAACGACGGCCTGAACATGGTGGTCCCCGTCTCCAACGACATCTACTACCGCGCCCGTCCCACCATCGCCATTCAGAAACAAGAGGCGTTTTTGTTTGATGACAACACGGGCCTGCACCCGGCGATGCAGGCGGGCCTCGAACCGCTGTGGGGCGAAGGGCGCATGGCCGTGATACACAATGTGGGCTACGAAAACTCGACGCGCTCCCACTTCGAAGGCACCGTTAACTGGGTGACTGCGCGAGATCAAGGCGGCACCGATGGCACGGGGTGGACCGGTCGTTTTCTCGAAGACACGTTCCTCAACGGCCCTCCGCTGGAGCACCCGCTGGCGGTGCGTGTTGGCGGTGCGTCGGCATCGTTGTTCTTGAGCAATGCGGGCAACCTGGGCGTCACCTTTGCCGATGCCCAGCAGTTCGAGCAGTTTGTTGCCCTGGGCGGCTATTACGACGTGGACAATGTGCCGCAAACGGTCTACGGGGAGGCGCTGTCCTTTGTCCGCTCGGTCACGAATGCATCGTTTCGCTACGTCGAGTCCGTGCAAAATGCAGTGTCGGACACCCAGAACCTGTACGACGCCTACCCGAACAGCAGCCTGTCGAACAGCCTGGGCGTCGTCGCCCGCATGATTCGTGGCCAACTCGGTGCACGGGTGTACGCCGTCTCCATCGGCGGCTTCGACACCCACTCGAACCAGGGCGGAGCCGAGGGACAGCACGCCAACCGCCTCGCAGAACTCGCGAACGCGGTCCACGCCTTCTACGAAGACCTAAAAGCCGATGGCCTCGACGAGCACGTCCTCACCATGACGTTTTCCGAGTTTGGGCGCACCCTTGACGAAAACGGCTCGAACGGCACCGACCACGGGGCCGGCGCACCGATGTTGCTCTTTGGCACCGGCCTTAACGGTGGGCTCTATGGCACCGCCTCTCCCCTAACCGACGACGCCTTGTATGGCGGCGACCCTCGTTTCACCACAGACTACAGAGCCGTGTATTATACCTTGCTGCAAGACTGGTTTGGCCTTCCCGACGAACAGATCGCTTCGGTGCTGGGGCGGCCTTATGACAACCTGGGCTTTGTGGACCCGAGCGTGGGTGTCGGGCTCGAAGCCCCCGATCCAACGGCGGCGTTTCACCTCGCTCCAAACTATCCCAACCCCTTTAAGCAGGCGACAACGATCCAGTACGCCCTTCGCCAAGCGGGTCACGTCCAACTTCGCATCTACGACGTGCAGGGACGACTCGTCTCTACGTTGATCGATGAAGTGCAGCCACGAGGGGCGCATACGCTATTTTTTACGGCGGGCGCGTTGCCCAGCGGCACCTACCTCTATCGCCTCGATACGGCCGGGCAAACACAAACCCGCCAGATGACCCTTGTGAAGTAAGGAAAACGGTGGTGGCATGAGCAAACGATTCCCGACGCGTCTCTTTTTACATCGCACGGCCCCTATCCTGGCCTTGCTACTGCTGCTTGTAGCTGGCTGCGACACGATGGGCAGCGGCGACGAAACCCAAAGCGACAACTTGTTTCCGGTCGTCGTAGACGGTCGCTGGGGCTACATCAATGGCGAGGGGCGCATCACCATCACGCCGCGTTTCGATCATGCGGAAGACTTTTCCAATGGCCGCGCCGCTGTTCTGGTGGGGCAAGATTGGGGCTACATCGACGCCTCCGGGGCTTTTGCCATTGCCCCGCAATACCGCATCGCTAGCGATTTCGCCAGCAACCGCGCCGCCGTACGCGGGCAAGGCTTCGGCGATCCGTACGTCTTTATCGATCGCGACGGCACCCCCGTGGGGGGCGCGGGCTTCGATGTCGCGCGGCCTTTTACCGAAGACCGGGCGGCGGTTCGGACCGAAGGTGGGCAGTGGGGCTTTGTTGATCCCTCCGGCACCCTCGTCATTCCGGCTCAGTTCAGCGATGTGCGGTCGTTCTCGGAGGGTTTGGCAGCGGTAGAAACGGCGGGCGGTTGGGCCTTCGTCGACCGCAGTGGGACGGTGGTGCTGCGCCCCACCTTCGCCCTTGATGCCGTGGGGGATTTCTCCGACGGCCTTGCCCCATTTTCGACGAGCAGCGGCTGGGGCTACCTCGACCGCAGTGGCAATCCGGTGGTGGCGCCACAGTACGAATTTGCAGGCGCGTTTGGTCAAGGCATTGCCCCTGTCGCCAACAACGACCGCTATTTTTACATCGACGCCCGAGGCTCGGTGGTGCTGCCCGGTCCCTTCCGTGAAGCCCAAGCTTTCGAAGACAACCTCGCGCCCGTCCGCATTGATCATCGGTGGACCTACATCCGCCGCGATGATGGGCTGGTGGCCTTTGCCCGCCTGTTTGGGCAAGCCGAACGCTTCACCGAGGGCATGGCCCGCGTGTTCCAGGGCGACGATGAAGACGCTCGCCTCGGCTACATCGACGCCAGCGGAGCCTATATCTGGTATCCAACCCATTAATTCACAACATGATGAATACCAGTCAAACTTATTCGATTTTGATCGCCTTGCTGCTGATCGGCGTTGCTTCTGGCTGCGATGTCTTTGGAAGCGACGACGATGTCCTAACGGATGACGTGCGGCTCTTCCCCGTGGAAATTGACCGGAGTTGGGGCTACATCAACGCCGAGGGGCGGGTGATTTTGGAGCCGTTTTATGATGACGCCGAAGCGTTCTCCGAAGGACTCGCCGCCGTGCGCTTTCGCGGACAATGGGGCTACATCGATGAATCCGGGGCCTTCGTCATCCGGCCTCAGTACCAAGGGGCCGAACCCTTTTCCGAAGGCAAAGCGGTGGTTAAGTTCGATAACCGCAGAGGGTATATTGACCGTACCGGCGCGTTTGTCATCAATCCTCAGTTTACTGCCGCGTTTCCGTTCTCCGAGGAACGTGCCTATATCCGTACGGATAGCTATGACTGGGAATATATCGACCCGTCGGGCACCATTATCCGCACGCTACAAACCCCTCATCTGCATGAGACCGATGGGGCCGACTTCGCCGAGGGGCTGGCCCTCTTTCACTCTGATGACGACCTCTTTGGCTACCTGGACCGCGCGGCCAACCCGGCTATTCCTGCGCAGTATGAAAATGCCCGCCCTTTTGCGGAGGGCCTCGCGGCGGTGAAAATTAGCGACCGCTGGGGGTTTATCAACACAAACCAGGATGTGGTCATCACCCCCCAATTCATAGCGGCGGGCGACTTTCAGGATGGTCTCGCCCCTGTGCGGAGCAACAGCAACTTTTGGGGTTATGTAAATGGCTCGGGTACCCTCGTCATCGATGAGCGATTCGAAGAAGCCCGCCCCTTCTCCGATGGTCGGGCGGCCGTCATGATTGATGGACAGTGGGGCTATATTGACACCCAGGGCACCGTCATCTCAGAATCCTCCTTTGGTGCTGCGGAGGATTTCTACGGTGGTCTTGGCCGCGTACGACTGGATGTGGGCGACGACCAACGCTACGGCTATGTGGATCGCACAGGCACCTATGTGTGGTTTCCCTCCGACTGAGTCCTTCAGGTCATGGCGAGGAACTCCTTCGTGGACGCCCCTGGCCGCGTCCTGATTTGATTATGGAGATTTTTTTCTTTTTCCTCGTATCAGAAGCCTTGTTGTTCACCGCTGCATCCGTCGATACGTCTCCATGAACCGCCGCGCTTTCTTCAAAACGGCTACGCTAGCACCCGGGCCTCGCCTGCGCCCGGGTGCTGGGGTGACATCGGATGCGCTTGTGCCCTACACGGAACCCCTTGACCGAGCCGCCGCCGCCCACCTGTTGCGCCGGATGCACCTGGGAGCTGCCCCTGAAGCCATTTCATCGGCGACGGGAAAACGCGCCCCCAACGTGGTTGCTGAAGCCATCGTGGAAGCACTTAACAAAAGACTTCCTCGGCATCCAGAGTGGGTTGACGAAGGGGTCCCTAAACCGAGTGCGCCCCGTGCGGAGCGGGAAGCCTACGACGCCAGCAAACAAGGACGGCTGCTTTATTACCGCATGGATTGGGTGCATGAACTCCGCAGCCAGGGCCTTCGCGAACGCATGGCGCTGTTCTGGAGCAGTCATTTTGCCACTGCCACCAGCGGTTATGAGTTTATTCCCCCGTATGCGGTTCGCTATCTGCATCTTTTGCGGCAACACGCGCTCGGCAACTTCAAAACGTTTGTCTACGAGATTGGTCTCAATGATGCCATGTTGGTATACCTCAACGGGAATACCAATGAGGCCGGCGCCCCCAATGAAAACTATGCCCGCGAGTTGCTGGAGTTGTTCACCATGGGGCAAACGACCCGCGATGGCACCCAGAATTATACCCAGCAAGACATTGAAGAAATTGCCCGCGCCCTCACTGGCTGGACCACCAATCCCCATAAGCTGAACGTTAAGTTCAGGTCAGCACTCCACGACGGCGGTTCTAAAACGATCTTCGGACGAACGGGCACCTTCCGATACGATGATGTCATCGACATTATTTTCGAAGAACGGGCCACTGAGATTGCCGAGTTCATTTGCACCAAACTGTATCGGGCGTTGGTGTATGACACCCCGAATCAGCCAACCGTAAACGCGCTCGCGGCGGTTTTTGTGGAGAACAACTTCGAAATTGCCCCCGTGCTTGAGGCCTTGTTTGCCAGCCAGCATTTCTACGAACCACAGTGGCGAGGGGCTCAATTAAAAAGCCCCATGGCGCTTTTTGTGGGGATGTTGCGCGATTTGCACATTACGGCAAATTACGATGACCTGTTGTATAACGTGGTGCTGGCTGGTCGCCAAACGGGTCAATACCTGCTTGACCCGCCCAACGTCGCCGGATGGCCCGGACACCGCCATTGGCTGGACACAAACGCCTATGCCACCCGCAACACCTCGGCTGAAATTCTTGTGCAGGGAGGCGTAACCAACCTTGACCCCTTCGACCTGCTGCCGGTGGCCGAGCAGTTGATTGATCCCACGGACGGGATGGCTGCCTTTCGCTTGCCCGTTGCGCTCGCTCAACATCTGCTTCCGTTTCCCCTCGCGCTTCTTCCGCTTGATGCTCCCGCCGATGACTTTGCGGGAGACCTCCTGAACAACCCCCTTCCCGACGACATTGTGCAAGGCCCGGCCTATCAGCGCACCCTGGCCCGGATCTTCCTCGCTGGTACACCCTGGTACGAGTGGAATATATATGAGGACGATGCCATCGCGCAGGTACGACGGTTTGTTGCGTTTCTTACCCGCCTGCCCGAGTTCCAACTGTATTAAGCACCATCGGCAGTGCGTTGCTTTTTCCTAAAGCATGGGTCGTCTACGCAGGAAAACCCCGTTGCTTTTTTTTAATCGCTGTCACCTTGGTTTTGCTTTTTGCGCTTTCTATTGTGACCCTTGTATTTCTGCCCAAAACCCGATTGACACCATGCGTTTTCCCCTACGATTCTCCCTCCTTTCCTTGCTGCTACTACTACTCCTTGCGGCATCCCCTTCCCCTCGCATCGCGCCCTCAGGGCCGGACGTAACCTACACCACCGCCTCGGTCTATCACCTTTCTGGACTCGTCGGGCGTGTGCTGTCCCGCTCCCTCCCCGATGTCATTTATGAACATGCCTATCTGAGCGGCAACGTCATGCTCACTAAAAACGAGGAAGCCGAGACGGGTACCCTCATTAATCTCGGTACGGAAACGTTCACTCATCTGAATTACAAAGAGCAGACCTATTCGACAATTACGTTCGATGAACTGCAGGCCCTGTATCAACAACGGCTGGAAGAAGCCACCCAGCAACAGGGCGAGCCCGTGGAAGACGGGGAGGAAAGGCCCACCACCGACGTCCAGTTCCAGGTGACTGTAGACCGCACCGGCGAGATCATCACCTACAACGATATGGCCTGCGAGCGGGTGGTAATTACGATTCAGGCTACCGGCACCGCCACCGATGAAGAAACGCAGGAAACGGCAGGCGGCCAGCTTGTTATTGTCACCGATGCGCTGATCACCAACGAAGTGCCCGGTTATGCCAAAGTACGGGCGTTTAATCAGGAGTTGGCGGAGAAAATGGGCCGTGCCCTTACGGCGGGAAATGCGCAGGAGGAAACCCTGTCTGCCATCGCCAAAGCCCTCGGCAACGACGAAACGGGACTGAAGGCTAGCCTCGACGAAGCCCAGGCCAAGCTTAAAGACTTGGATGGCATGGCCGTAAAAACCATTTTCCACATGGTGAGCGTGCCCTACGGGATGACCTACAACCCCGACTTGCTAGCAGACTCAGGAGAAACGGCGACAGAAGAGCAGCCAAAGAAAAAGCGGCGGGGCCTGCGCGGGCTGCGTAATTTGGTCGAAGAAGCCGCCACCGGGGCCTCCTCTTCCAATCAGCAAGCGCAAAATACCGTATTCAAAATCGAGAGTACCGTGAACAACGCGCAGGAAACCACCCTTGCTGCCGGAACGGTTGGCATTCCGTCTGGCTTTGAAGAGGTGGCCTTCACGATGTAACGCCCTCTACCCTTCGCCCTTTAAAACGGCAGCATCGTTTTCGCGGGCTGCCGTTTTTTTATAGCCGCACCCGCAGGTTCATCATGGGCTGGGGCTGGCCGCTCTCGTCTACCCGCACCGAAAGGCTGGGCGTGAGGCGGTCGTTGTGGATTTTGGCAAACACAGCGGCATCAACGGCCGCGACGAGGTGGTTCATGATAAAAAAGATGGACACCCGCGAGGCGCGCCGCAGATAATCATTGGCATCGCCGTGGTCTTTGGCGTAGTCGTAGAACTGATCCGTCACGTTGGGCTTGCTCCCGCCTTCTCCCGTACGCTCCGGGTCGATGATGGCATCAATCGGGTTGCCCTCGCCGTCAAGCCAATCCGGGTAATCCGACCAGCCCGGTGCAAATTGGAAGTACTTGCCGATGAGTTCATAATATTGCTGCTCGCCGAATCCGGGTAGTTTGTGGGAGAACGTCGCACCCGTTTCGGGGTGAACCACATCCTCCTCCATGCGCCGGATCTGTGAAAAAAGCTGACTCACGGCGCTTTGCTGCTGCGGCGTCCAACTGTCGGGGTTGGAGAGGTCGAAGCCTTGCAGCAAGACCTCGGGCACCACAATGTCCGCTGCGTTGATGGTCGTGCCGAAGCTCTCGCGCAGCCATCCGGCGTAGTCGTTCAACCAGTCGGCATATTTCAGCGCACTCCATGACTGGTGCGCATACGCCTGATATGCCTCCTCGCCATCCAGTCCTCGGTTTCGCCACGTGCTGTATCCGGCGAAGATGAGCGCTTCCAGTGCCACCGCTGTTCCCGCCTTAATCCACTGCCGGTTATACGCCTGCCCCAACCCGGGCATCACTGCCGAGAGCCCAAACGCCAGAGGCACAGGACGCCGCCGCGCCATCACTTGTGGCGGTTCAGAGAGGGGTACCGAAGCCGAGTGGTACAGCATGGCGGCACGCAGGCTCGCTGCTGTATAAACGGGCGCAGGTTCATCTTTTTCGTCCGTCTCATCGGCCCACGCAGGCATCACCCCTCCGATCGTACAAACGGCCACCATCAGGCACCTGACTAATCGTCGCATGTGATCTGCAAACTCCATAATCAAACCAAGTTCTTAGCGCTGGGCCACGGTTTCGTTCATAAACGGCATAATGCGCTGCTCGAAGTAGGCAAAATCGCCCGCCCCTTCGATGTAGCCCCGGATATGACCCCGGCGGTCGATGATGTACGTCGTGGGGCGTCCCGTAATCGGGCGGCGCAGTTGCTCGGGCAGGTCTTCGTACCGGTCGATGTAGCCATTGACGGTTTGCAGCGGCACGTTGAGTTGGAACTCCTGCAACAAGTCGCGCGGCTCATCCGAGATGGCAATCACGGTCAGTCCCTGGTCTTTATAAGTCGCGTACAACTCGTTGAGTTCGGGAATCTCGCCGAGACACGGCGGGCACCACGTCCCCCAGATGTTGAGAAGAATGACATCGCCAGCGAAGTCGTGCAGCGATTGGGGCGTATCGTCGTTGACAAGTTTGAAGGAAAAATCCTGTGCATGTTCGCCCATCGCTACCAGCGAAGCGGGCTGTGCCGTCACGCCTACTTCCGCCACGGGCGCATCGCGCATGCTCAACGCCAGCAACAACCCAGAAAACACAATCAGCAATCCCGACAAAATGGTGCCGGCCCATTGCAACCCGTCCGAAGGCAATGGGCGCGCGTTTTCGCGCACAATGAGGTAAATGAAGGCGATGCCTGTCACCATCATAAACACCGCCATTGCAGGAATTAACATGTTGCCTCCGCGTTGTTTAGCCGATTGCTACAGGTCAAACCCGAAAAGCACACCGAAGTGCCATTGCCACTCCTGCCCATAGGAAACCGTATTGCCGCCCGTAGCCGTGACGAAGTCGTCATCGAGCTGAAAGTCGAAGCGGTCGAGGCCGTAGGTGGCGCTAACGAAAACCGCCGTGGGCAGCAGGTAGAAAGAGCCGAGCCCCAACCGAACCTCGGCACCTATGTCTTTGCGGGCATGGTCCAGTCCCGGCCAGTCGCCACTCCAGGCCATTGCGGCGTCGGCGTAGACACGGGCATAGACCTTGTCGAAGTAGGCAAACAGCAGTTGCTGGCGCAGGTTCGGGATCAGAGGGAAATGGTAGGCGGCCTGAAACCACAACGTCTCGTTGCCGCCGAGGGCGTAAAAGGGATACCCACGCGCCCCCGTCAGTCCGCCCACATAGTCGTTGTAGAAATCATCGACGCCGTCTCCAAAGATAGTGCTGCCCCGGAGCCGCAGCCCGACACCGTGTGTGCCATTTAGCACCGTTCCCGGCATCCTAACGCCATAGCGCGCGTCGAGCAGCAGCCGGTGGTTGTTGGCACGTGAGTACGCGGGCACCAACCGCCCGTCTTCAATCTCGAACGTTTCAAGCAAACGGCCCTTTTCGAACTCGTAATGCACCTCAGCCCGCAACCCCCGCGGTACCACATCGCTGTCGCGGTATGGATGGAACGCCTCCACATACGCACCCAGCATATAGGCCCGCCCGATAAAGTAGCGCGACGACGATGAGGGGATGGTCAGGTTTTCCTCTTTGGAGAAGAAGCTTTCGGTGGTGACGGAATAGGGGCTGTAGCGATAGCCTGCCTCAAGGAGCAGCAGTTTGTTCACCTTGCCGCGGGCAAAGATGTCCGCTTCCCACAGGCCGTAAGACAGGTCCGCGAGGGTAGTGTCGGGCAAACAGGCGGTGCACGGAAATTCTTCGATGGAAAGGCCGCTGTCTACCCGGCGGCGGATATTGTACAACTCGACGCTGAACTGCGGCGACCAGCGCTGCGGAATCAACCCCAAGCCCCGCTTGTAGTCAAAAATGAGAAAGGCATCCCGTTCCAGTGTCAGCAGCCGCGAGGGCGAGAAGAAGTCCAGCGCCGTTTCGGCATCCTGAGAGGCGGGGCTGATCATGATGCCGCCCAATAGGGACAGCCCTTCCAGAATCTCCCGAGAGGACATGTAGGTGCCCACTTTGGTGTTTCGTAGCAGGGTTTCGGCACGGGTGCGTTCGCCCAGTTCGGTCCCAAAACGCCCGCGTTGGCGGGTCACATATTGGTCGAAGCGCAGGACGGGGAAGAAGCTGAAGGATGTAAACTGCGAGCCGCCGTACTCCTGCACTTCCAGCGGCTCCTGAATGGCACCGTTGGTGCCATTGGTTCCTCGTACCACGCCGAGCGGGAAGTTGCCTTCCGTACGCACCGCGCTGATGGCTTCACCTGCCAGCGGTTGTAAATCCGTGTCGTTGAAGCGATTGAGCGCGACGAAGTCTGCCGACGCGAGCGGTGGTGCTTCTTGCTTCTGCGTGATCGGCGGAGGGATGTACTGCGCGAGCACGTCGGTGCCCAAGGCAGCAGGCTGGGCCAGCATCGCTACCTTGTACCCATCCCAGCGGTAGCTCGCGTACGTCATCGCGCCGTCGGAACGTATATCCGGCATAAACGCCCCGCCCAACACATTGGTGAGTTGCTCCGACTTTCCAGTACCATCCGCCAGGCGATAAATGTTAAAAATCCCTGACGCATCGCTCGAATAATACAACCGACCTTCCGCATCAAAAGCAGGCGAACGCTCATCGGCAGCGGTAGCAAGCACGGCTTCGGCCCCGGTGCCGTCGGCGCGGATGCGCCACAGGTCACGCCCGTGCACTTCGGGGTCGAGCAGGGCGAAATAGATCCAGTCGCCCGAGGGATGCCACACGGGATCGGTGACCTGGGTCCCATCGGCATAGGCTGTCAGAGCGGTAACAGCTTTTGTCTCCCGATCCAGCAGGTTGAGGTTGGTCGTGCCATCGTGCTGGCTGATAAAAGCGAGGGGGCCGCCATCGGGGGCATACGCGGGCGACGTGGCGCGTTGTTCGGTCGTGAGGCGAATGGCGTCTTTGGTTTCGAGGTCCAGTTCGTACAAATCGGCAAAGAGGCTGCCATCGCTGGTTTCCTTGCGTTTGGCATAGACCAATGCCTTGCCATCGGGCCGCCAGTCGAAGGCCCGGTCCACTTGGCCTTTGGCCTTCGTCGGCCCGCCTGCCGTCAGCACATGCCCAAACGCACAGGTATGCGTAAGACCGCCTGTGCTCGTTCCGAAGTCGAAGACGGCCAGGGCTTCGCTGTCCATGTCGCGAACGTAAAGACTCATTAGGTTAAAGTCCTCGCCCCGGTTTGAAACGTAAGCCACTTTGGAACCATCGGGCGAAAACTGAGGATAGAAGTTGCTGAATCCGTCAGGCTCGACCAAGTCGCCGTCTACGAGATGCTGCTCAATGGGTGCCGTTCGGTTCTGGTATTCGCGGCGTAGTGTCTCCATCCAGTCGGCATAGATGTCGGCAGCGGGCACACTGAAGGCGTCTTCCAGCGCCCGCTCTACGTTCCAATTTCGCCATTTGCCCAGTGCTTCACTGAGGCGGCGCAGGCCATCTTCACCGTAGGTGGTAGCAAGGTATTGCGAGAACGCAAAGCCGTGGTTGTAGACACCCTCGCGCATGAGGCTGGTCTTCGAGTAAAACCCGCCCATGTCGGCCAGCGACAATTCCTCGTCGGCCAGCACCCGTGTGCGAAGGAGCATGTCTCGGTGGGTGTCCCAGCGGTCGTAGTCGAGCCAAGCCCGCTGGTACTGGGCCGTGCCTTCGGCCAGCCAGGCCGGGTTGTTCAGCACCGGGATCGGGTAGGTGATGATTTTGTTGGGATAGCCGTACAGCACGTCCGGGCGGCGCACCGACTCATAATCGAGCAGTTGGAAGTACAAAAACGGCAGCTTCCGGCTGGCCTTCATCGTCGCCTGCACCTGCACGATGTGCGTAAATTCGTGCGTGATGACGTTGCGCAGCCAGTTGTGTTCGCCCCGCAGCGGCGTATCCAGCGCCGGTGCCCAGATCTCGATCTTGTTGTCGAAGAAATACGCCGCGCCGTTCGAGTAGTCCTCGAAATCCTTCAGGATGATGGCGACTTTGGTTTCGGGCTCGAGTTGGTACAACGAAGTGATGGGCGTGTAAATATCCTCGGCGATGCGGGCCACCACCTGCGCCGTGCGGCTGCTGCCCTGCCCTTCTTCGTCCGCGTGGAAAAGGATGTTAAAATGCTCGGTTTCGATGGTGTACCAGTCGAGGCCGGAGCGCGGGTAGTCGTAATAGATGGGCGACTGCTGGGCATATGCAGGCGCAACTAGCAGCCCGCTAAGCAGCAGTATAAGAAAGTGGAAATGGAATCTTGGTTGTTTCATTTCCTCAACGGATTATCGCCAGCTTCACGAGTTCGGTGTCGGTGGTGCCATCGTCAGCGGTGGCTTCAAGGCGGGCGAAGTACAACCCGCTCGGCGCATCGGTTTGCCACAGGTGTTCGGCGGGAGCGCCTGCGGGGACGGTCAGTTCCATCTCGTCAATCAAGGTGCCCGCCGCATCGATGATGGTGACACGCACGGTGGCACGTTTCGTGGTCATGCAGCGCAGGTACGTCTGCCCGTTTTGCACGGGGTTGGGCCAGTTGTACGTCTCGGTTGCAACGATGAGCCGCCCTGTTTCGTTCGGCGAAGGCCCCGGGCCGAGGTCGAGTTCAACGTAGCTGGTGTTCTGGGCGTTGGCATTCAGTTGCCCCCACCAGATGTCGCCCAGGTTCTCCAACCGCCACGCCTTGAGCGATCCTTCCAAAGACACGGCATAAAGCGTGTTGTCGTGCAATAACGGCGTCGCCTCAATGCTGCGGCCAACGGCAAGCGGGAAACCGGGCACCTGCCTTCCGCCACGCCCCATGTCGTACGCATACACATTCCCGTTTGTCGAGGCGATGACGAGAGACCAGTTGCCGCTGTCGGTCAGATTCGCCACCAGCGGCTGCGCCACCGCTGGAGCCGCCAGTTCCACCGGAAAGCCCGGCACCAGCGCTCCGCCCTGCGAAAATGCCACCAGCGAGTTACCTATCGTCGTTACGACGTCCATCCGCTCATCGCCATCTAAATCGGCCAGCACCGGATAGCCGTTCAGTTTGTCTTCAGCCTCGGTTGCATAAGAGCCCACGTTTACCACCGATGTGCTACCATCGGCGAGTAGCCACAACAATTCGTTGTCATTTACCACGGGAATCACGCCCACGAAGCCGTTGCGGTCCGTTCCAAACGCCGGATATCCAACTTCTTCATCTTGCAGCGAGCGATAGGTCCAGCGTGTCGGGCCTTCCAGTTCCTCCACCCGATCCGGCTTCGTCAACAGCAAGCCGCCCTGCCCGTCGCCCGTCATCGCCAGCAGCTTTTCGGCACTGTTGAAAAATTCTGCTGTGCCATTGGGAATACCAGCCTCTCCACGAATAACAAAGCTTCCCCTTTCATCACTAAAAGCCAAAGCAACATTTCTTGGTCCTAAAGAAATGATTGGCGAAAGTGGATCTATAAGTACCTCCTCTTCAATCGTAATAAGCCCATCAATTCTGAAAGGATCTTCCGGCGTAAGATCCACAGGGCGTTGGACAATAAAGCTTATAAACGCCTCAGAAATGTAAGTTACATGAGTAATGAGCGCGTTTTCTGGAGAATGAGTGTCATATATAACAGGTTTAACAAGCACATCATAATTCTGAGGCCCAGGACTCAGAACCTCATCTTCTAGATGCTTAAAAACCGTCAGATTGGTGGCCAATCTAAGGTCATCCGATTGATCAACTTGAATAGAATCGCTATGCACAAAGACGGCAACTTCTCCGTTTTCCAGATTTGAGGCTAGAATCGAACTTCCCTGCTTGTATTCCCCAATTTGATTCCAAGGCAGCGTTGACAGATCAAGATCAATCAGCGGCGCAATATTTTCCCCATCCGTCCGTGCTGCCACAAACGTCATTTGTGGTGCGGTGGGCGAGAAATCATGTAGCGTGACAAAGCTCGCGCCGCCTTCGTTGGTGTTGCTGTTGGGAAAGGTGTCGGGGGCGAAGCGGTTTTCGTAGAGCCGCACTTCGCGTTCGGTGGCGGTGATGACGGTGATGGAGTTGCCTTCGAACCAGAAATCAAACGGGCTGCCGTTGGCAAACGCATCCGGCGCGTCGAAGCCCAAATCGACGGCGGAGTCGGCTTCTTCCAGGGCGATGGCGCGGTTGTTCGGATCAACGTTAAAACGCCCATCGCGAATGCGTCGCTCGTCGATGTGCCAGATCAGGATGCCGCCATTAAGCGGGACCGTGTTGCCATTTTCGTCGATGACGGGATCACCGTTGCCTTCGCGGAGCAGGCCGCCGGGTAACGCCCAGTCGTACGTGTCCGCCCCCACCACTACACCGCCGATAAAGCCTTCGATGGAAAACGTGCCGTCGAATTCCTCGTCGCCGTTCTGCACGCGTTGCTCTACGATCTGCCCGTTCTGCCACACCCGAAGCACCAGCCCATCGCCTTCGGGGTCGCGGTTTCGGTTCTCGACGAGGAAATATTCGGCGCTGGAGATCGGCACGCGGGCGATGCTGTTGCCTTCGGACAACGCGGCGGCGTTCAGAGTTACGGTTTCCATGTCGCCGGGCGACACCACCTGCGGATCTTCCCAGCCGAGGAAATACCGTGTCCAAGCGGTAGGCTCGGGCGGCAGCAGGCCGCGATAGGCAAAGATGCCGTTGGGATCCATCAACCCGAACGGCCCGATGGCGGTCTCGCCTGTATCGGTGTTAAACAGGTCGGGTACGCCGAGGTAGTTAAAAAAGCTCGCCGCCAGCAGCCCGTTGATTGAAAGCTCCAGCAAAAACGGCTCGTCGGTGACAAAGTTAAAGCCCTGCCGCGACTCGGTGCGCGGGATGATGAGGGTGTTCGTCACCGGAAACCCGTTGAAGCGCGACTCGCCTAAAAATTCGGCGAAGCGCTCGGTGTCCAGCGTCAGCGACGGGAGATCCTGCGGCGTCTTGTCCAGCGTCGTCCCGATGAGTTCCACGTCGCGCCCCACGCCTGCGTGAAACAGCACAAACGCCGTGCGGGTGGGGTGAAACCCCGTGAAGTCGAAGTTGCTCTGCGCATCGGCGGTCTCCCACACCTCGCGAACAAGGGCAAACAGCTTGGCCTGTTCCTCGGCGCTGGTGGCCTCCGGCCCAGTGGGACTGTACGCGGCCATCGGCTGGGACACGCGAATCACTTCCGGAACGAGGTAGGTGGAGATCTGCGTCTGGTCGTCCGAAACCGTCTCAACGTAATGCTCCAGAAAATCGAGGTGGGCCTGAAAATACGCCGCGTCGTGCGGCAGCGGATCGACGTTGGGCGATAGCGTTTCGTCGAACAGCGCCCCGCCAAACGTCCCATCACCCGTGGTAAAGCGGGTGGTGTCCGGCTGAAACTCGACCCGTACCGCCACCACCCGATAATCGCTAGCAGCCAGATTACGGAGGGTTGGATCCTTCGCCTGCACACTCGTCACGCCGAGTAGCACGAATACAAACAGGCCGCCTACGACGCGCCTCAGGGAAGTGAGTAGGTGCACGGAACGGCGTGTGCGGATTCCCATGAAGATCGTCGTAGGCGGCCTGCAGTCCAGCAATCAGATTGGTCGTGTGCTTACTGCGCGAAGTTGATGAGCAGCGAGAAGCGCATCGTGTTTGACAGCGGATGGTCTTCTTCCAGTGCGTAGATGTACGAAAAGTCAACGCCCACGATGTTGTAGCGCAGCCCCGCGCCGAAGGTCAGGAACTGGCGGTTGCCGTTGTTCGGGTCTTCGTAGAAATAGCCCGTGCGCATGGCAAAAAGCTGATTGTACCAGTATTCCGCGCCCACGCCGATGGTCAACTGCTGGAACGGACTCAACGACTCGAACTTGGGATCGTCCTGTGTGCCCGTGTTAACTTCAATGGGCGACCAGGATGAGAAGATGGCCTGATAGAAGGGGTCAGACGAATACTCGCGGGTGCAGTCTTCTGGGTCTTCCGGGTTGTCGCAGATCTCGGCGACGTTCTGGCGGACGAGCATCTTGTTGGCATCCATTGCAAACGACAGCGAATTGTATTCATCAAGATCCAGCGTGATGGCATGCCCGATGCGCAGGTTTGTCGGAATGGGGTCGGCCTGTCCGCGATCAGAGTACTGGATCTTCGGACCCATGTTGGCGAGGTTAAAACCTACGCGGTACGTCAGGTCCATGCTACCCAGCCCGATGCGGGGCGTGGTGTACAGACCCGCAAGGTCGAAGCCCGCCGAGACGCCGGGGTTGGTTTTCTGCGCGCCTACGTCCACCCGGGCAAGGCTGGAATAGATGAGCCGCACGCCCGTGCCCAGCGCAAAGTTGTCGCTCACATTAAAACCATACGACACCCCCGCCGCGAGGTCGTACGACTTAAACGTGCCGAGCGGGGTGTTCTGCGCATCCCGGTATTCGTGCTCGCCGAGGAACAGGTACGTGACGTGCGCCCCCACCGTGCCCCAGTTCGGGATGTGGTGCTTCGCCACGAGGTATTCGTAGAACAGCCCGGCGTTGAATTCGGGGAGCCAGTTCGAGTGCGTCAGCGCGGCTTCGGTGCCCTGCTGATGGGCGAGCGCCGCCGGATTCCAGAAGATGGAGTTGGCGTTGTCGCTGAGGGCGACCCCGGCGTTGCCCATCCCCGCCGAGCGGCTGTCGGGCTCGATCATGAGGAAGACGACCGCCGCGCCGCCGATTTGTGCCTGGACCTGCTGAATCATGCCAGTGGCAAGCACCAGCAGCAGTACGGCTCCGAGATAAGCGGAGGAGCGCGATGAAAGAATGGTCCGTGTCATGGAAATATATCCGTTCAGGTTGCTGGTCTTTAAAAGGTACGATCTATGCAAATGGGGATCCGCCTGCCTCTATTGAGAATAGGTGGAAATACCGTTGAATGCGTGGTTTGGGAAAAGGTTGGCACAGGGCATTTTTATGACCTATTCGATTCATCGGACGATGGCCAGTTTTTCGAGCTGCTCGGAGACGTGCCGCGCCCCGTCCATGCCTTCCACTTCCACGCGTACTTTGTAGAGGTATACGCCGGGCGCAAGACGGTCGAAGTCATCATCCAATCCATCCCAAACAATCTGCTCTGGCCCGCCGCTGAGGAGCAGGCCGTCCCGCTCCAGCGTCACCACAGGGCGTCCCGTGATGGTATAAATGCGAATTTGGACATCAGCAATGGCACCCAGTGGCTGATTATGTTCGAACACAAACCGCGTCGGCCCCGTCGTGGGGTTGGGATAGTTAAAGACATTGGCAAGACGAAGCGCCTCGCTATCGGCCACAAGCAAATCCAGGGCGGCGGTGCCCGAATTGTTCAACACATCCCATGCCCGCACCGACAAGGTGTGCGGTCCTTCCGTCAGGTCTTCTTCAAAGGCATACACCACCTGCCCACTGCGGAAAGAGTTCGGATCGCTTTCGTACAGGTTGCCGATGTTGATGGCATTCTGCTCGTCGTCATCCACCACCAGCAGCATCTCGTGTCCAACGCCTGCCCCTACCGTGTTGATGCCACTTTCGTCGAATAGCTTCACCAGCACTTGCGGACGCGGCGAGGCAAGGCCACCATCTACAAACCGCTCGCTGTCGATGAAGAGTTCGATCTCAGGGCCGTCGCTGTCGTTGGGGGGATTGTCGGCAGTGCCGCCAATAATAACGTTTTTGGTCAGGCCCCCGGCGTGCACCCCCTCACTGATGCCGTACACTGAAATCCGACCGGGCAGGTTACTATACGAGATGTCCTTGGGCACCACAAAGGTAGCAGAGAACCGCCCATTGGCGACATCGGCACGGCCCCGCCAGAGCAGGTCTTCCTGTACCACGTAATAGGGACGGTTGCGGAAGAGGTCCACGTACTCATCGGGAATCGCCACTTGCCGCTCGGCATCGTACACCGCTAGGTTGATCGTGCCGTTAAATGCGTCATCCACCTGGCCCGTAGACCGAAGCACCTCGCCTTCGATGGTCACCGTGTCGAGGGCCTTGATCTGCCCGACCTGTTCCTCCAACGGCGCGCCATTTACACGGGTCACGACGGTTTCGCGGGGCGGAAGCCCAATCCGTAAAGTGGGGTCGCCGAGGAGGTTAAACTTGCGGTTGTTGCCTTCATAGCCCACGCGCACATTTTTTGTTTGCAACAGCGCCTCGCCCAAACGGCGCGGGAGGCCATCTTCGTCCGGCTCAAAGAGTTGCTCGTTAAGCTCATAGTTCAGCCCCACATTGAGCGTCGTGGTTGTCCCGCCGCGTGTGTACACGGTGCGGACCGTCGTCATCAGCGCCACGGCACCGCCGTTCGGGTTCAGCAGCAGTTCTTCGGCACCGCTTTGTGCTTCCATCAGGTCCCAGCGCCCGAAGGAGCAAGTGGCCGTGATAAAGATGGAGAGCTTGTCGAAGTTGGTCAGGTTCTGCGCGTCGATGTCGGTGAAAAGTTCTTCCTGCGCGAGACCAAACTCCCCGCCGTGACCGCTGTAATTCACCACCAAAGCTCCGTCGCGGATGCCGCGCAGCAAGTCATTTTTGGCTTCAGGAAGCTTAAACGACGCTCCTAAAAACTGCCGTTCGTACGACACGCCATACACCTTGACCTGGTTGATGCCGGGTGCTACCTCGGCCACACGCTCGGCAACGACGTCCGTGTTCTGGGTATGCAGATCAGGGGTGTTCTCGAGTTCAGCGGCCAGCCCGTTAAACCCGTCGTCGGCGATAAACAGATACCGCTGCCGCCAGGGTCCATACGTCGCTGGGTCTTCGTAATGCTTAATCTTTTCGATCATGGCCTCGGCATCGCGCACGGTCTGCACCGGCAATCGCCCAATGCCGATGTCTACCTGCTCGTCTAGGCTGTTGCCGTGCGTGGTGCGCGTGTAGGGCCACAAGCCTTCGTCCTCATCCAGCAATCCCAGGTAATCGTCGCTGGTGTAAGAGCGCTCGGGATCGAAGGATTCCTCGGTTTCAAAAGGCGGAATCCAGTTTGTTAATACAGGCGCTTCGCCACCCAGACGGCGGTAGTTAAAGTGCCCATCGCCGAATAAAAGCGCATACCGGAAGGTTGGGTCTTCCTCGGGTCCCTGGTCATACACAAACCGGAAGAAGTCGCGGATGCCGCGCGGATCAACCTGCCCGCCCGAGAACTCGTTGAAGATCTGTTCGACCAGCACCACCTCTACGCTCAGGCCCTCCTGACGCCTCCGATCCGCCAGTTCATTGGCCTGCGCTTCAAAAATGGGCGGTGTCACGATGATAAATTCGGGCACAGCGGCCATGCCATGCAGGTTTTGCGTCGGTACCCGGCAAGAGGCACCGTCGTCGTCGTCCGGGCACAAGGCATTGGCATCAAGCGAACGGATGGCGCTGCTGGCAAAGGCAATAATTTCACGTGGCTGCGTGTCGTCCACTACGTCGATCTGAACGCGGTAGGTGTTGCCGCTCGCCTGTATCCCCAACGCCCGCACTTCACCCGGAGTGGTTATGTCCCACACCTGCGGCGGCTGAGAGAATCCACGTAACACAAACTCAAAACGTCCCGATTCGCCTGCGGGGGTAGCAAATTGCAGCACGCCGTTGTCGGCCGTCAGGCTGCGGGGATAAAACGCCCGGACCCAGTCTATCACCGCCGAAGGGTTGTTGATCTGGTTTTGCAACTCCATCGACAAGGTGAGCGACTGGCCCGCGTTAATGGTCTGTTCGAAAGTCACCTCATTTACAGACGCAACGGGTAGTTCGGCGCTGTTCGACGCCGCGTTTAACAGAACGCTCTCCAGTTCGGTACCGCCGGCCATAAAACGCAGCGCAGCGCGGGGGTTGGCCCCTACGGCCGGGCGTGCCACGTATTGCACCGTGCCGCTTTGCAGCCCGGGCAGCACCACATTTTCAAGCAAGACCCGCGATCCGCCCCCGAAGATGCGGTTACTCACCCACGTGTGCCCTGTCCCTGCCTCGCGGCTCCACATAAACTCATCGAAATCGCGGAAATAGCGCGCCGTAACCTGTTCACGCACCGATGCATCGCTAAAGTTGGGAAAGGAGGCGCTCCCCACTGAGGCGCTTGGCGTCTCGCTAATTTTAATAAAGACGTAGTTGGTCGAGTCGAATGGGTGGACATAATGACTCCAGGCTTCCTCCGTTGCCTCATACTGCCAGCCGGTCGTGCCGTTTGCGTAGAAGAGCACGGCATCATTCCCGGAAAAATTGCCATCGCCACCTCCCTGCACCTGCACCGGCGTCTCCATCAAATCAGCGAGACGTGGGGCACTATTGGCTGCCGGGACCGGAACCCCGCCGTTGGTATACACCTTCACGGTACTGGGGTCGATGGCGTCGGGAGAGCCGATACCCGGCAGGTTGGACAAAAACGACCGATCAATACGATACACCCCGGAAGAAGTGATGGGGATTTTGTAGATCGTGCCGTCGGCTAAAACACTCTGGGTTACCTGCACGTGTGGATTGGCGGTCGCTTTACGGGCAACATTCGCAGCGCCTCGTGGATATATCACCGCCACGACCATACGCCGGTACCGCCGCAGCATCTGCCGTTCAGGATCGTAGGTGACCAGCTTCGCGTGCAGCGTCGCCGATGGTTTTTTTCGAAACGTCCCGACTCCGGTTACCGCCACAGCGGGTCCGTCCAGCGCTTCTTCCAATTCGGCATCAGTTCCCCGCCCGAGAAATACTTCATCGTAGTCGGAGGCCAGCAGTTGAACATTGGGTGCAGCCAACGAGGGTAAAAACAGGTGTTCGCCCATCTCACCCAGCCCATGGCTCATGGCCCGCACGGTGGCAAGATCAAGTGCCGTAGTGCCCCGTGCATCGAGTACGGTGCGGAGTGACTGCGGCCAGGACGCGGTGATTTCGTAGGTCACCGCTGCCTCCGATTCCTCCAACACAGTAATGTTTGCCTGTTGTGCCTGCGCGGGAAGGGCCAGCAGCACCATAAAACCCACTACCAATCTCCAGCACCACGACTTTTGGTAATCCATTTCCAGCATGAACGTCGATGAAAAACTACACGGTCTGACGTTATACAACCGGTACGAGGCCGACATGTAATCCATCCGCACAGGCAAGCGGCACACAGCGAGGACGCTGCACAAAAACCTGAAGAGGAAGGAATTCCGCATCACCGGAAGCCTGATGTTACGTTCGCGAAGGAAAAGCACGAGCCATTGCCCGTTGTTGTTAGTGTACACTAACCAGCGTTTGTAACTATTCGGCTCAGATAGGCAAAAAAGCGGGTGATGCTCAAAAATAAAAGGGCAGTAGCAACAAGGTTAGAGGAGGGCTACCACCAAAGACTGCGCACGTACGAACCGATCCTCGCAGGGTTCCGGCTCAACCGGGGATGGCAAAACAGATTGCCCTTCCTTGTTTCATTTTTAATCCGACGCGGGTGCTACCACGGAGTTTGTTCGTCCCGATCTTCAAACTGGGCCAGTTTATCGACCAGCAAGGAAATCCTGCGGCTTGCCTCTTCGATGTCACGGATGGGATCGACGATATCAGGACCTAGCTCTTTGAACTTAGCCAGTTCCAACAGGAGTTGCGCATTGCCAGAAACAATAGCCAGAGGATTTTTGATGGCATGTTTCAACTCTGCCGCCGACGCTTGCAAGACTGCAAGGCGGGGATCCGTAACCGATTGTTTCTCTTGCGTTTCGTTATGATTCACAATGAGTGTATCGCTTTGCAACAAAATGAACAAAAAAAGGAAGTATTGTGGGGAATGCAGGGATTAGCACACAGCGTTCCAGTTTTCGGAATCACCCGCCCCTCCCTTCTTTCTTCACCAGAGAGACTCCAAGGTTCGATGTTCGGAGGATACCACCCCCCGCTCTGTCGAAACGACAGATGCAACCGCCACAGCGGCATCGTGCTCGAAGAAGAGTTGCCATCCGCCTGCTACGGCTTCTGCCAAAAAAGCGGGTTTCTCCTCCAGGGTGATCAACGGGCGCACATCGTAGCCCATGATCCACGGCGTCCGCAGGTGGGCTGAAGTAGGTAATAGGTCGGCCACGAATACCAGCGTACCCTCAACTCCGCTGATCTTCACGAGTTGCTGGGCATGGGTATGGCCGTGAAACGTCAGCACGTCGATGCCCGGAAACAAGGAGCCTTCTCCTTCTACCAACTGCAGTTGCCCCGATTGCGCCAAGGGCTCCAGGTTTTCGTCAAAAAACGAGGCGGCTTCCCGCGCGTTCGGCTGGCGGGCCCACGTCCAATGGTCGCGCTGCACATGATAGCCGGCATTGGGAAACGTCAATGACAACGAATCGCCGTGGCGTGTGGTACTGCCGCCGCAATGGTCAAAATGCAGGTGCGTCAGGATCACATCCGTCACGTCGCTTGCCTGAAAACCGGCCTTCTTTAACGAACTGTGCAGGTCGCCCACACCATGATCCACGGCATATAGATCCTTAAACTTGGTGTTGTACTTATCGCCTAAGCCATTGTCGATCAGAATAAGCCGGCCCTCACCTTCGAGCAACAAACACCGCATATGTAGCGGAATCCGGTTTCGGGCATCGGGCGTGATCTTTCGTTCCCAGAGCGGCTTGGGCACCACGCCGAACATCGCGCCGCCATCCAAGCCGAAGCGTCCTGTTTCGATGGCATACAACGAATACGGACCAATACGAGGCATATCAAGATCGAACTAACACGGGTGGAATCTGCAAGGTAGCGCAAAACAAATCCAAATATACAACCCATTCAAAAAGGAACTTCAGCCTACGGCATGGTCCCCCTTTCTTCGCTACAATTCTTCTGGAGGGAAGTCTTTTAAATGTCCGTTTGACTGGATTTTAAGCCTTAGTTGCTCTTCTTGCTCCAGCCGAGGAATAAAGGCTTCCAAATGTTGGATGAGGAATTCAAGCCGCCGATTCTCTGAGACCAGTTCCAGCAATTCCTGTTTCTGCCGGGCCGTCAGGCCTGCGTTGGGCGCGATGACATAGGAGAGTTGATGGGCGTTCTCATACATACTCGGGCGCACTGTTCGCTTTGCCAACTCTAACAACCGCATGTGCTGCGCGATGACGCGCTGTTGTAGATAGTGCGTAGGAATTTCTAGCGGTTCGTCAAAGAAGGCGGGGGCCACCATCAGGTAGGGGCGGTCGTTGAAGGCTTCGCGCATATAAAACCGTTCGTGCCCCGTCACCTGAATATCAAGCCGCCCGTCGTCGTACCGCCGCAAAACCCGGTCTATCTGGGCGGTACATCCAACCTCGGCCACCTTACCGTTGTGCGACCAAACAATCCCGAAGGGCTCTTCTTTCTCCAAACAATACGCCACCATTTCCCGATAGCGCGGCTCATAGATATGCAGCAACGTTTGCTCCCCCGGATACAACACGATCCCAAGTGGAAAAAGGGGTATGCGGTATTTATATGACATGGATCTGCATAAATAATAGAGCCATCAATCGTTAATTAAGTAAATCGTCATCTATTCATTTTTCTGAAGTCGTTCCTCACACTTTCGCCGAAGCGTTCTCGGGCCGCCGTCGATGGGCCATCCCTAAGCCAACGCCCCCTGCCAGGGTAAGCAGAAACAGGAACATGGCGGCTTCCCACTTTTGTAGCAGCACCGCTCCGGTTCCAAACATGAGCCCCAGTAGCAGCATGGCCGCAGCCAGTGAGCGCAGCACGTCATGCCCCAGTTCTTGCATGGGCATCAATCCCGTGACGGCCTGCTGGCTTTTCCATCCGGGGCCGCCAGGACGCACTTTCCGGTAAAAGGCCTCCAGCGTGGCTTCTTTTTCCGGTGGCGTCAGGTACATCACGGCTACCCAGATGACCGTTGTAATACCCGTAATCACCATCAGCCTTATCCCAAAGTCGGTAATGGTTAACACCGGAATAACGGTGGTGAACAAGCCCGTCATAAAACCCGCCACCATGGCTGCTAGCTCCGCCCAGGCGTTGATGCGCCACCAGAACCACCGCAAAATTAATACCACCCCGGGCCCCGTCCCAATGGCAATCACGAGCCGAAAAACCGTGGCCACATCCTGTGCAAAAAAAGACCCGGCGGCTCCCAGCACGGTGATCACTACGGACGCCATCCGCCCCACCTTCACCAGCTGCTTTTGCGAAGCGCCGGGGTTGATAAAGCGGCGATACAGGTCGTTGGTGAGATACGACGCGCCCCAGTTGATGTTGGTCGAAATGGTGCTCATAAACGCCGCCACAAGCGAGGCCACTACCAGCCCCAGTAACCCCACTGGCAGAAAGTCGAGCATCAGCTTGGGGTAGCCCAACTCCTTGTCTTCGAGGTCGGGATACAGCACCAGCGCCGCGAGGGCCACGAGTATCCACGGCCACGTCCGCACGACGTAATGCATAATATTAAACCACCAGGCGGCTTTTTCGGCCTCGGCTTCGTCCTTCGCGGCGGCTAAGCGCTGGATAAATTCGCCCCCACCATCCGACCGCCGGAAGGTCCACCATTGCAAAAAAACATAGGCCATAAAGGTGGTGGATGTAATCCCGGCAAACGCGCTCCACCCAATACTCCATGCATCGCCCACCTCCCAGGTGAGCGGGATAAACGAGAGCACATCAAAATCCGTAGCAGCCTGCGCCTGCGTCACCAACGGCCCCAATCCGCCCACTTCGGCGATGGCGAACCAAGCCACGACAATGGCGCCGAAAAGGGCAAGGAAAAACTGGAAAAAGTCGGTGGCCACCACCCCCCAAAGCCCCGAAAAACCCGCATAAAGCAAAACCAGCACCGATATCCCGATCACCGAGAGCAGTTTCGGATCGAGTCCCAGAACCAGCGTTCCCGTTTCAAAACCAAACCGTTCCCAGATCTCCAACGCATCAATCACTTTCACAGCGGCGAGCATGATGTAGCTGATACCGATGCAGT
>JAUIDY010000138.1 GCA_030428385.1 Rhodothermia bacterium
TATACAAAATATCTTACTGATCCAACCATAAAGGACGCTGAAAATAGTGCGAGAAACAACTCTTTGGGACTTTGGGGAGTGGCCTTTTTTTTCGAGGGCAAGTATCAGCGATCCGCTGTTCTCATAGGGCTTGCGGTGTGGATGCAAGCGTTGGTTGGACTTCAACTCGCGCTTGTCTTAGGTCTGGTACTGGTCGTTGAGTTGGTACAGAACTGGGACCATCCCCGCTTCAAAGCTCTGCAATCATTTTCCATCGTTTTTCTGGGCGTATCCTCGGTAGCTCTGATTCCACTCCTCTCCAGCCAGCTTCAAAATGTTTCGCCGCCTCCTGGATATGACGGACCTTCCCTTTTTTACATCATAGGGGCCTTCCGTAATCCTCATCACTATCTTTTTCATAGCTTCCCTGTCCGATCCCTGATAGCATTTGGGTCCTTGTTTTTTTTAGGAGTTATCGGACTCAGTTGGAGGAAGCCCGAAGCGGTATCCTCACAGGCATATTCTCGCTGTCGTTTGCTGGTATTTATTATCGCCACGATTGGAATTGGAGCGTATATAGGCACCGAGTCGATCCCGATTCTCTTTATTGCCAAATTACAATTGTTCAAAACAACGGTTCTAGCTAAAGTCTTGCTTTTATTAGCCGTTGTCACCTGGATTTATGGCCAGTTTCCTCAACCCTTTCAATGGATAAACTCCACATTCTTAGCTGCCACGCAACGCCACTTGACCTTAGTGGGCATACTGTGGGTGCTGCTCGCTGGAAGTCTATTGCTCCAGATCCAACCCATATTCCAGAAAGCCCGTCCGCTTGCACGCATGGGATCCTCTGAATTGGAGTTCTATTCTTGGGTCCGAGGGAATACGTCTCCAAATGATATCTTCATCACCCCCCCTTCCTGGTCTGGCTTTCGGTCCCAAGCAGAGCGCCCCGTTTTTGCCAACTTCAAAGCCTTTCCTTATCGGGATGACCTGATTTTTCAATGGTACGAACGTTTGTTACTCATAGCGCCACTTCCCCCCCCAGTTCGTGCCTTGCCCTCGCTTCAATCAGAACTCGACGAGGCCTATGCTCGGCAAAGCCTTTCAGCTCTTCAAACACACCTCTCCCTGTATGACGCTGCTTTTATTGTGCGCGCAGAGGCAGCGGCCGACATTCCTGACTCGATGACGCTCGTTTATCGGAATGCCTACGGGGCAATCTATCAGCTTCATTCTACGACGGGTCGGCCATGAAGAAGTACGGGCTGGCGCTATTGAAGCAAATACGCCGACAAGACGGTTTCCGAGGGCCCGTCTTAACCTTGCTGTCGGGCTCTTCCGTGGCTTTGCTCCTGGCCTATCTTGCCCAGCCAATCCTAACTCGCCTTTACACCCCCGAGGCCTTTGGGCTTGCCGATTATTTCACGAGCCTGGTCGTCGTGCTCATGACCGTTGCCTCGTTTCGGTATGAAGACGCCCTGATGCAACCCGAGGACGATAAGGAGGCAGGGGCTGTTTGGTGGTTGGCCATCTCCTTGCTTGTGCTCTCTACCTGTATTTGTGCCCTCCTTTTACCTTGGCGGACTGAAATCGCAGATTTGTTCGGCATTCCTAAACTGGCACCCTGGCTTTTTTTCGTTCCTCCTACGCTCCTGGCGATGCGTATCTGGAAATTAACCGAAGTCTGGCTCACCCGCTTTCGGCGGTTTCACATGTTGCCAGTTGGACAAGTCTCCAATACCGCAGCGATGATCATTTCCCGGATAGGTGCAGGTGTAAGAGGATATGGTGCGGGAGGACTGATCGGAGGGTTTTTTCTCGGTCATTTTGCGGGAGCCATCATACTTACGGTTGTCTCCATTAGCCTGACGGGAACTGTGTTGAAAGAGTCCTTTCAGCCCCGGCTTTGGATTACAATGGCCCAGCGCTACCGACGCTATGCTTTGTTTTCCATGCCTTCGACCTTGTTGGGATCGCTGCTTTCGCGTCTTCCTTTTTTGCTCATCCCGTTTTTCTTCAATGAAGCTGTTCTTGGGTTCTTCGGACGATCCTTCCTCGCGCTCGCTGTACCGCTCTCATTTATCGGCACAGCCATAGCTCAGGTGTTTTTTGTTCAAGCATCCGAGTCCCACCGGATTGGAAAACTCCATGAGCTCACGGAGACTGTTCATGCCCGGCTTGTGATGTTAGGGCTTTTTCCAACGTTGGTGGTGATGCTTGTCGGTGGTGATTTATTTGAAGTGGTGTTTGGGAGTACATGGCGACCCGCAGGTGATTACTTACGATATCTAGCGCCCTGGTTATTTCTGGCTGCTGTTTCATCCCCGCTTACCCGTTTATTTGATGTTCTTGAACGTCAGCGGCTAGACCTCCTGTCCAGCGCGGCCATATTTGTTGTGCTGTTGGTTGCCCTCGTTTGGAGTGGGAAACAAGGTGATGTGTTATTACTCTTACGAACCCTGGGTATCGCAGGGGTTACCACACGTGTATTCCACCTTCTCATTCTTCTTTATCTCGCCGAAGTACCGTATCGTGATGCCGCAAAAACCTATGTTCGCTATTTCCTCATCGCTCTACCTGGGTTACTTCTCCTTATCCCGACTTTTTTTGTTGGGGTCCCCTTGTTTACGGTTGGAATGGCCTTTCTTTCTGGGGTCACTTACGGCATCATGATCCTCTGGAAAGATGACCTGATTACGGATCCCTGATTTTCCGTTTTTCGATTATTTTCTGACATAAAAAAAGGCCGATGCATGATAGTGCATCGGCCTTTTTATTCGATAGGAATGGTCACATGATGGACCGAAAAGTTGGAGGCAGACCGTTTCCGAAAGGAGAAGAATCAACAACGGGGTGATCTGGTCCATCGGCGGGCACTTCGTCGGAGCCAACATATTTCTCAAAGGCCTTTACAAGATCGGTAGCTATTGCGCTGGCACTTCGACCTTCAATATGTCGACGTTCGATGAGATACACGGGGTCTCCATCTTTCAAAAGGGCCATAAACGGAGAGGAAGGCGGGATACCAGCAAGATATTGCCGAGCCCGTGTCGTGGCATCCAGGTCTTGCCCAGCAAAAACCGTCACATATCGATCAGGTTGTACTACGTTCGCCTGTTTAGCAAGAGCGACAGCCGGGCGGGCATTTGCCGCCGCACATCCACAAACGGAGTTGATGATCAGCAACGTAGTCCCCTCTTCGGCAGTTTCGAAAAGGGCGTCGACAGCTTGGGCATCCAGCAATTCTTCTACGCCGAGACGCGTAAGCTCGCGCCGCATAGGTTCTACGAGGGCTTCTGGATAAGGCATAAGTTTAGAGACAGAATGACTGTGTGAATGGCATCCTTCGAGAGGAGCCAAGAATGGTTGTTGCAACGATCAACCGTGAGGGTTGATCCAAAAAGTATGGGCGTGTGATCAGGGTCGAGGAAGACGACGTAATTCGCGGGTGACTTCGTTGGATTCTACGTCCCATTCCTCAGGGGGCGTAGGAACAAGATGCTCTGTTGCCCGCTCCGTTGCATCCTTCACTTTTTCGGCGAACCCCTCAGAGGCCTGATGAAGACGGCCTTCCAACCGATGTATCCTGTCCTCGATATGGTGCAACCGGGTTTCCATCCAGTTGGAGGTTTGGTGTGCCTGCGCCGACATATTCCGGCGCAGTTCCTTCCCTTTTTCCGTTGATAAAGCCCAGCCAGCGATGAAGCCGCCCATGAACGCCATTACACCAGACAGCAGCATTGATTGCTTGGTATTCATGGCATGAAGTTGGTAAGTTTGCAGTCATGAAAGCTGCGCCTTTCAAGTGGCACAACCGTTACTCCTTATACCAGCCTCACTACCCCTGTTCCATCACGAGCTTTGCTTAAAATGATGAGCGTACGAATTTTATGGGGTCCGGCCTGTTTCCTCTTGGCTCTTAGCCTGCTGATGGCTGGATGCGCGTCTTCCAAACGAACGGCTTCGGATACCCAGCAAATCGAACATCAGCTACGCTCGGAGGCAAGAATCTGGCACGGGACGCCCCATCGCTTAGGAGGGACAAACAGACGCGGAGTGGATTGTTCTGGATTGGTTCAGGTAGTCTTCTCCGACCTATTTGGGCTTTCTGTACCTCGCACCACCGAAGAGCAGGTTAATACAGGACAGCGTGTTCGACTTTCCTCCCTACAGCCGGGTGACCTTGTGTTTTTCCGCCCCACCCCAAAGAGCAGGCATGTGGGCATTTATGTGGGCAACGGAGAGTTTTTTCACGCATCCACAAGTCAAGGTGTGATGATTTCGCGTCTCGACGAGTCGTATTGGAGCCGTCATTATTGGACCGCACGTCGCCTGCTTCAACCATCAAACCCAACCTCTTATTCTTCTCCTTCCTCTACCCGAACTCCAGACGGTTGGTAATAATTCCACCTCACCGTGGGATCACTATTTGAATTTCGGCATTGAAGTTTGCTCGTTATTATTCGTTGACTTAGGATAATAGCTTTAGCGTCCTCCCCTTTTCGCCGCTGCCCTCGGGTTGTGGCGTTCGCTTTTTTGGGCGGCGCACAGGATACCCTTTCACCTCGAAGTCTATTCCCAATGGCTGAAGCACCAAGACCTGTATATTTAACTGCCGAAGGCTTGCAAAAGCTGAAAGATGAGATCCGGTTTTTACGGACAACCGAACGTGCCCGCATTGCAGATGCGATCGCAGAAGCCCGCGCACACGGCGACCTCTCCGAGAATGCTGAATATGATGCCGCCAAGGAAGAACAAGGCAAGTTAGAAGCCCGCATCGCCCAGCTTGAAACCACCGTTTCCAATGCACGGATTGTTGATGAAAGTCAAATTGACTCAAGCAAGGCTTATATCCTCTCGAAAGTCACGGTAAAGAATCTTAAAACAGGCAGCAAGGTTGCGTTTACATTGGTCTCAGAACAAGAAGCCGATTTAAAACAGCAAAAGATATCCATCAACAGCCCCATTGGAAAAGGACTATTGGGCAAAGCCGTTGGTGAGGTGGCTGAAATTCAGGTACCTGCAGGTAAGGTAGCATTTGAGATCTTAGATATTACCCGTTAGCCCTTCCTATGGCTAAACGCAAAAAAGGACCCCTCGCTGGATCTATCGTCAAGCGCACGATCCAGACCTTTTTTGCACTGGTAACCTCGTTGGTAACGACGTATCTAGGGTTTTGCACCGGGTGTTTGGTGGCCTACCTTTTTGTTCTCCCGCCCACGACGGGCGTCCAAACCCAGCGCCGAGTCGAGTCTTGGTTCGAAGAAGCAGCGTATTCCAAACAGCATAAAGGCGTTCCGCGTGCAGTGATTTCAGAGCACCTCGCCCATGCAGTTGTTGCTGCTGAAGACACCAAGTTTTATACACATACCGGAATCGATTGGGAGGCGATTCAACAAGCCATTGAAGATAATCGAAGACGGGGGCATACCTGGCGCGGTGGATCGACAATTACACAGCAGTTGGTTAAAAACCTGTTCCAAACCACCCATAGTTCCTATATACGCAAAGCGTTCGAGGTACCCCTTACTTATCTGGCAGAATGGATTTTGCCGAAGGAACGTATACTCACGTTGTATTTGAATGTCATAGAATGGGACCGGGGGGTATATGGCGCCGAGGCCGCCGCCCAACATCATTATGGCATTCCTGCTTCGCGTTTAACCCGAACCCAGGCTGCAGCCCTGGCCGCTTGTATTCCCAACCCACGTGCCCGCAAGCCACAGAACATGGGGCGTTACCGCAACATCATTCTTACTCGCATGCGCCAAATGGGCTGGTGAATACTTTTCCCTTTCTCAATGATCGACTTACGCAGTGACACCGTAACCCGCCCAACCATGGCAATGCGTGAGGCCATGGCTTCTGCTGAGGTTGGAGATGACGTTTTTGGCGAAGATCCAACAGTTAACCGTTTGCAAGAAACTGTTGCTGTGATGCTAGGCAAAGAGGCCGGGTTGTTTGTGCCATCTGGGGTAATGGGCAACCAATTAGCCCTGAAACTTCACACCCAGCCTGGTGATGAGGTCATCGTGGAGCGACAATGTCATATTTTTAATTATGAGTCCGGAGCACCAGGCTTGCTGTCTGGCGTGCAGTTGGCTGTCTTAGATGGAAATAATGGGATCCTCGAACCGGAACAAATCAGCCGAGCCGTGCGCCCGGGGTATTATTGGGAAGCACCTAGCCGCCTCGTTTGCCTGGAAAACACCATCAATAAAGCGGGAGGGGTGATTTATCCCTTGGTCCAGCAACGAGCCATAGCTGATGTAGCACGGGAGGCAGGTTTGGCTCTTCACCTGGACGGCGCCCGCTTGTGGAATGCCGCCATCGGGTCCGGGCACTCGGAAAAAGAGTTGGCAGCACCATTCGACACCGTCAATGTCTGCTTATCCAAAGGACTTGGGGCACCGGTAGGATCGGTGCTAGTGGGGTCGCGCGAACACATCAAAAAAGCCCATCGCTACCGCAAACTGTTTGGTGGCGGAATGAGGCAGGTCGGCATCCTCGCTGCTGCGGGCCTGTATGCGCTTGCTCACCACCACGACCGCCTTGCCGACGACCATACCAATGCCTATTTCCTGGCAGAAGGAATAGCCTCGATCCCCTCGTTTTCCGTGGATCTGGCCACCGTCCAATCCAACATCGTGATGTTCGATGTTCATGAGCAACCGGTGACGACGGTGTTGGAACGGCTGCAGGGTGAAGGCATCTTGATGGTTCCATTTGGTCCTACAACCATCCGTGCAACCACCCACCTCGATGTGTCCACAGAAGATATCGAGCACGTCCTCTCTGTCATGAACAAGCACTGGGGATAGTCAACACCACTAGACACCAATGTTAATGCACTTCAACATGGAGTTCGGGAACCTCCCCAAGGCGTGCCACCAACTTATCCCCTATGGCTACCGCACCCACGCCCTCGGGAGTACCTGTATAAAGCAAATCGCCGGGCTCTAAGGTAAAAATGGTGGAGCAGAAAGAAATTAGTTGTGCGACCGGAAACACCATGTCGCCTGTGTGCCCTTCCTGCCGCACCTCACCGTTAATAGTGAGTGAAATAGAAAGGTTTTGAGGGTTGGGGATTTCGGAAGCCGCAACGAACGCCCCGATGGGTGCGAATGTATCGAACCCTTTTGCAACACTCCACGGATGACCTTTTTCCTTAGCGCGTTGCTGAATATCCCGCGCTGTCATGTCCAACCCAACGGCATATCCATCTATATAGTTAAGCGCCTCAGACACATCTATGTTTTTTCCAGTTCGACCGATAGCAGCGACCAATTCTACTTCATGATGTACTTCGAAGGAAGCAGGAGGAATCTCAATACGTCCTCCATTCGCCACAAGGGCTGTCGAAGGTTTTAGAAATACCATGGGTTGTTCAGGCACTGCACTATGCATCTCGGCGGCATGCCTGGCGTAGTTTTTCCCGATACAGAGGATTTTCCCAGGCCGGATCGATTGATTTAATGTGGGTAGATAGATTTCCATTCGTGAAGCTTTTTTGCAGGGACTTAACGTGATTGATCCTCGGGGGGATGATCTTTATCTTGTGAGGCTCGTTGGTCCTCCAACGCATTTTTTTTGTTCACTCTCGCGTCGGTAGCCAACCCGGCGCTCCAAAGAAGAGACCCCGATGTACGCAATCGTTGAAATTAAGGGCAAACAGTTTAAAGTACAGGAAAATGATAAACTGTACGTCCCTTACCTAAGTGGCACCGATGTTGATGACGCCGTTTCGTTCGACCGTGTCCTCTTAGTAGCTAGTGAAGAATCCGTTCACGTAGGCAAACCTACCCTCAAGGGTGTCGCACTCAGTGCAAAAGTTCTGGGCCATGTAAAAGCCGACAAAGTGCTGGTTTTCAAAAAGCGTCGCCGTAAGCATTACAAGGTTAAAAACGGCCATCGCCAGCAGTATACTCAGATTCAAGTTGAAGGCATCGCCCTCAACGAAAATTAAGACCCGATTCAAAACGCAATTAAGACGAGGACGTCATGGCTCATAAGAAAGGTGTAGGCTCAACGAAGAACGGTCGCGACTCAAAACCAAAGATGCTTGGTGTAAAAGTGTACGGTGGTGAAACCGTCACAGCAGGAAGCATCATTGTCCGTCAGCGGGGCACCAAATTTCATCCCGGTGTTAATGTCGGCCGCGGCGGCGACGACACGTTGTTTGCAAAAACCGCAGGTACTGTACGCTTTGCTACCAAACAGGGCAATCGTAAATACGTACATATCGACCCTGTCGACGCGTAGATACTCACATTCCGAGAAAAGGCCGCCCTGCATAGAGCACGGCGGCCTTTTTTTATTCTGCGGCTACAGTTCCGTAAATACGACCCGCATCATTTCGTGAATCGAGGTCTCTCCTGAAGCAATCAGTGCTCTTGCTGATGCTTGTAGGGTCATCATCCCCTCGCTTATTGCGAAGGCTCGGAGCGCAGACTCATCAATCATATCGTCGGATGTCACAATAATATGTCGAATTCCCGGCGTAAACTGCATCGTCTCTGAAATAGCTCGACGGCCTTTGTATCCAACCCCGTTACAGTGTTTGCAATTGGGATCATTCCCATGTGTAAACACCTCTACCTCTCCATCTGTAAGTTCTTCATCCGTAAAACCGAGTCGTTCTAACATCTCCCTATCCACCCCTTCCATCTCGGTCTTGCAATAAGGACACAAAACCCGGATGAGTCGTTGTGCAACAATTAGATTGATCGCATAGGCAATTAGAAAAGGTTCGATCCCCATTTTGTATAGCCTGCTTACAGCGCTAGGGGCATCATTTGTGTGAAGGGTGGAGAAAGTGAGGTGCCCTGTGTTTGCCAGCTTTATAGCCAGATCTGCTGTTGCGTGGTCGCGCATTTCACCCACCATTACGACATCAGGGTCATGCCGCAAAATGGACCGTATGGCGCTATTTAGCTCCAGCTTGTGACTGAGTTTGATCTGGCGAACACCCGGAACGATGTATTCTACCGGATCTTCCACGGTAAGCACGTTAACCTTGGGAGAAACGACACGATTCAGGGAAGCATAGAGCGTTGTGGTTTTTCCCGAACCCGTTGGCCCTGTCAAGATTACCATTCCATAGGGCTGCCGGATGGCGTGCTCAAACCGTTCCAACGCCAGTGGATTCAGGCCCAACTTTTCAAGGTCAGTCACCACCTTCCGGTCATCCAAGATTCGGATGACAATACTTTCCGACCGAAGTTCCTGGGAAGCCGTTGCAATGGGCAATATGGAAACACGGAATCGGATGAGCGCTTGATCAATCATCCGTTGGATAAATCCATCCTGGGCCGCATCACGCTCGAACCGGTCGATGTTCATCGAATTGTCTTTCGCGACGGCCAGAAACGCCTCTGGGTGGACGCGGTCTTCCACATGCCATGGTTCCAATTCACCATCGATCCGGAAATGGATTTCAATATGACGCTTCGCATTCGGAAAGATGTGGATATCCGAAGCGCCGCTCCGAACGCCCTCAACCAACATGGCCTCAAACAGGTTGATCAGTTTGGAGCGACTAATTTCAGCCTCCAACGCATCTTCATCGACAAGTTGGGCAGCTTGTTGTTCATAACTAGCTCCCAAGTCGAAAGCAAAATCATCCGCGAGGCGGTCGAGATACTCGTTACGTTGAGGAAAGGCCCCGGCTACCAAATCGCGAATCAGCGCTTCTGAGGCATACCGTAATTCAAAACGTTTGAGATTAAATGATTGTAATAATCGCTGGATTTCTGGACGCGCAGGATCATTGGTTGCGATGACCAACTTTCGTTCATCCGTATGATGTTCATCTTCAAGTGCAACAGGAAGCATCCGTAGCTGGATCATCTGTGCCCACTGCTGCTCCGAGAAAACATCCAACACCCCCTGGACAAAAGCTAACATATCCGCCTTTGCCAAAGCCACTTCACGAAAGGCGTACACTTCCGCAGCGGCAGCATAGACTGCGTCACGGTCAACGTCAGGATGTTGTGCAAGCACACGCCAAAGGGCTTCTGTCGATCCTCGGTGACGAAGCTTCATCCACTCCAACCAGGCTTGCTCCACAAGTCCGAGCTTCACCTTTTCGTGGAAGAGAAGTTGGACTACTACGCGATCCCTCAAATTCTTAGGATCGAAAACCGGAGGCACCCACTCGGAGCCACCACGAGGTACAGCTTCAGGCGTTACGGCACTTTTAACAGAAATGCTCCCTCTGACCTCGGACGATTGCGTATGACGAGACATATGACGTAGTGCTTGGTCGCAATAATTTGAATTCCCCCTATTCCCAACTTAGTCGTAGGTCTATGTTTCTGTTGTCTCTCCACTTGCACCATTAGAATGGGACTACAAAAACATTCAACACGTATAAGGAACGGGTTAGGATAGGTATGTAAGCTTGGGGAGAAGAAAATGCTGTCCCAGCGAATGCCAACTATTACCCAAACCGATGATGGTAAATGGGGGAACGTCAGCTTCGTGTTCTTCTTTTTCAGAGCCCTTTGTTAAGTATACCATTAATTCTGAAAAAAAGTCCCTTTTCCAGTCGCCCTCTTCCTATTTACGGCCCTTTTCCTCCACAAACTGCTACTGATTCAACACAATCCCCGTTTGCGGGTCAATATTAAACATGGCAACAAGGGCATCATACAGCGCCCGATGCTTCAATTTTAAAAAACCAGGTTGCTCAAAAAAGGCTTCAACAGCAACCGCAAAAAACTCCGCTTCGTTTGTCGCACCATACGAACGTAAAAGTGATCTTCCCCGCCGGATTAGTTGCATCTCATCTGCAACAAGTTCTCGCCATGGATTAATGGCGCTGCTCTCGAGCAAAGAGGGAACCCCTTGTCCCCCCTTCATCTCAAAATCAAGCAAATGGGCTAGTTCATGAATTACCACGTGGTATCCATCTGAATCATTTCTCCAACTCGCTCTGATCCCTTTTAAAGACAGGATGACGGGGCCGTATTGATGTGCCATCCCTTCGTATGAAGCATCAAGGGTGTCTTCATAATCTGCATCAAATCGGTCAGGATAGATAATAATCGTGCGCCGCGCGTCGAATTCCCAGTTGGGACGTCCATGCAGCATCATGGCCGCTGCAGCTGCCACTTCTACTTTGAGTTGGTCCGTTACCTTGACTCCTCGTGTTCCTTCGAACATATGAATGTTTGAAAACAAGGCGACATCTTGTTCAAATTGCTTCTTCTGATTGGCGGGCAAGTGGCGGTAGAATCGGACATGCTCTTTTAACCATGCTAAAGCGGGTGGACCAAGCCCTTTACTAACATAGCGCCACCGCCGGATGATATTCATCGAGGGCCAAAGCATGCTGATTACAAAAACCAGAATCCCGATGAGCCACCCCGCATATCCTTGTGTTGAAACAATAAACCCAGCAGCCAGACTGATCAGCCCGGCAATGGTAATTTGGAATAGCAAAGAAACCGGGCGTACGATCCGCATATTACAGCCCTTTCGCAGGTTCTTAATTTTCTTAGGATGGCGCCGATATCAGTAAAAGTCACGAGATACTACTCAGATCCATTTGCTGTCTCGTATGAACATTCTTGATGTGCTCTTCGGAAATCCACACTCAAGGCTACAATTAGCATTTTCCTCGGGAGGACTTCTCGCGATGCCCCAAAAAGACGAGGATGCGTTGTCTGAGGAACAGCGTTTACTGTTCTTAGAGCGCCTTGCAGAGGGCTATTACCGTACGGGTGATGTGCGTCGTTATATCGCCCGTTGCCTGTGTGCCGACATGGTCCCTCCTCCACCCGCTCCTTCCTCTGATTCGAAAAAGAAAAGGGGATCGTTCGGAAAATCGAATGATGTAGAAAAGTAACGCCGTTACTTTTTGTAACCAAAAGAGGGCGTTCATTTTGTAATTCATTCCTATATTTGGGTATTAATTCGGGACAGGTTCAGTACAATCTGGTGGGGATCCATCCACAACGGGAGAAGGGGTTGATAGACCGAATTTTGTCGAAACAGCAAGGTCCTACCCGATTTTGGCTATAATTTGTTTGATCGGTACATTTTTTTTAAGGATATGAAAGCGCTTCGCTTCTGAGATTTTTCACATCATGGCACGAAGGTTGATTTAGCGTGTTGCAACGAGACGCCTGCTGGCTGACCCCTTCCACTCTTGGCCTCAATCCCATGACGCAAAGCCTTCAGCAACTTGCCGAGAATCATGCCCACACACCCGGGCCAGTTTCCCGTGATGCCGTAGTCCGAGCCGCTGTCCCATATGTGCGTGCGCTGGTAAGTCGGATCAATGTGCCCGATCATCCACTAGCATCAAGGGAAGATCTCGAAAATGTTGGCTTTTATGGCCTTCTTCAAGCGCTGGATGCCTACGATCCTAATCGCAGCACACCGTTTGTCTCCTATGCCTATGGACGAATTCGGGGAGCAGTCGTCGATTATTTACGTTCGATTGACGCCTTGCCACGTGAACGCAGACGAAAGCTTGCCCAGGCACAACAGGTCATCGAAACGCTTCGTCAGATTCAGGGCGGAGAACCTTCCGATCAGGACGTAGCAAATGGGATGGATATTTCTTTGATGGAATACCACCAGCTTTTACACGATGCCCAACGACGCTATACCCTTTCCCTTACAGCGCCTATGGGTACAGATAATGATCAGGCCATGTTAGAAACTATTCCAAATGAGGCTGCTATGGAAGCTTTTGAACGCGTTGATCGGGCCTCTCTCCACGACTTTGTTTCGAAGTTAATCCGTGAGCTTCCTGATCGTGAACAGAATATTCTGGCGTTATATTATTTTGAAAATTTACGCCTTCGAGAAATTGCTCAGCTTATGAGTTTAACCGAAGCCCGCATCTCGCAAATACTGAGTAAGATTCTGCTCACACTCCGCAATCAATTATTACAGGCACAAACGGTTGTGGCTTAACTTCCATTCCGCTGGTATTTAAAAGGGCGCTTCGAGCGCCCTTTTTCATTTCTGCTAATAACTTCGCCATTTCTTCCCTTTTTCTGATTTTGGCACGCAAAAGGTGCCTGAACAATTCTAATAGCTTTCGGTATATTGGCCCCGCTAAAACCCGTCTGAGGCTCCCCATCCTTGCTTGAAGCACGCATGCGGGCTCACGGACAGCTATTTCGTATCCCTTTTTAAGTGAACGTGTTTGTGGAGGTTGCCTGATGGGCACGATGAACAAACTCCGAGAAAATACGGGCGTTGTCCTGTGGATTCTCGTTATCTCTTTTGGTGTTATCTGGGTACTTCAAGATTCGGGTGCCTT
>JAUIDY010000139.1 GCA_030428385.1 Rhodothermia bacterium
CCAACGAGCCAGAAACGGTCTGATCGAAAGGCTGGCAGACCGTTTCAAAAAAATCTAGAAGTAGCTTAATGGGAAAGCACAGGCTTTGGGAGCCTGGGGTTGCAGGTTCGAGTCCTGCCTTCTGGACACAAAAAAAACACCAACAGCATCTGTAGTTCAATGGCAGAACGCCTGTCTCGTAAACAGGGAATGCGTGTTCGACTCGCGCCAGATGCTCTTTTCCGGGCAGTAGCTCAGTGGTAGAGCAGCGGGCTGAAGCCCCGCGTGTGGGTGGTTCGATTCCATCCTGTCCGGCCAACCAACAACCACGGGATGTAGCTCAATGGAGAGAGTAGTCGGCTACGAACCGACCGATGCGGGTTCGACTCCTGCCATCCCGTCCAACATGATTAAAAACAAGCATCTGTAGCTCAACGGGAGAGCGTCGCGTTGCCAGCGCGAAGGCTGTGGGTTCGATTCCCGCCAGGTGCTCCGTGCGTGAAACGTAAAACGTGAACTTGGCTCAAGCGACGGTGCTGAAGCATCAAAGCTGGGCGCTGTTTCCAGCACCGCGATGGAAATGCTAGAAACAGTGATTTCCGGCACCCTCACGTTTTACGTCTTCACGTTTCAAACCCTGGTCCGTGAGTTTGCTGGCGTAGACACTGCCCTGTCGAGGCAGACAGAGACGGGTTCGATTCCCGTACGGACCGCCCTTTATGCGTAACCATGACGGCGTAGTAAAACGGCCATACGCCAGGTCGCAACCCTGGAGATGCAGGTTCAAATCCTGTCGCCGTCTCCCTGTTGTTCTTACAAATATCCAGCGATGTGGCCGAATGGCAAGGCACCGGTCTCCAAAACCGGCTCATGTGGGTTCGAGTCCTGCCGTCGCTGCTGTGGCCGTAGCTCAACGGCAGAGCGCTCGGTTGTGGTCCGAGAGGCTGCGGGTTCAACTCCCGTCGGTCACCTACTAAAAAAATAAATGCATGGTAGCTCAATGGCAGAGCGCCCGGCTGTTAACCGGGATGTTGCAGGTTCGAGTCCTGCCCGTGCAGCAAGGCTTTGTTCTATCACTTATTGAGAGGGCGAGGAGGGCAAAGACGCATCCGCAGCTCTCATATCAATGGTAGATCAACGCCTAAAAAATGCGGCTTGGTCTAGCGGTCCAGGATGCTGGCTTCATACGCCAGAGGGCGTCGGTTCGAATCCGACAGCCGCAACCATCTACAAACCAAACATATTCGGAGAGGCAAGCCAACGGGCGGTGGCCGCGGTTTCGAAAACCGTTAGGAGCGAAAGACTCGTGGGGGTTCGACTCCCTCCCTCTCCGCCGGAAATAAGGTCATTGGCTGCGCGTCAATGATGGGCTTCGCCCCTGTCATTCGCATCCTTAACAGATGCGTCATTTAGCCCCTTCGGGGCTGTCATTGATTCTCCTTGCTGGAGGTAGACCAATGACGCGGACGCAGTCCGCAAATGACCATTCATGACGCAGGCACCGCCTGCTATTGACGCGAAGCCAATAACCTAACTCGGAAGCGTGGCGAAAGGGTAGCCGCACTGGTTTGCTAAACCAGCGACCGGAGACGGTTGTGCAGGTTCGAATCCTGCCGCTTCCGCAACAACCCGGGAGGTGTTCTCCACGGCAGTCTGTAAAACTGCTGCCCGTTATCAACACGTGGAGTGGCCTCGGGCGGATGGTTCGATTCCTTCGCCTCCCACAACGCGGCCCCGGCCGTGTTTTTAACAACCGTATCACCAAACCTGGAGAATCCTCATGAACCTCCACGTACTACAGCGCCAGTTTGCACGCATCGGGGCCAACCTGCGCACCGACATCGTGCCGCCTAGCGACCGACGCTTTCGCTGGGGTCGTTCGGATGACACGTTCGTGCTGGACATCGTCCAGGAACGAAACGGGGAAGTGTATAACCTCGCCATCCGTGCCGACGTGCGCGACACGCTGACGCTCGCCGCTGTGGATGTGCGTCCCGCCGAGCGCCACCTGCTACTGATGGCCAAGCAGCGCACGCCGCAGCCCTCGAAGGACAAGTTCCTCTGCGGGCATGACGAGCGCCACTGGTTCGTCTCGCCGGTGCCCGATGCCACGAGCATCGCCAACGTGACGCAGGCGATGGAGGCCCTCAAGCCGTCCATCGTGCGGGCCTCGCAGCGGCGACATGGCGTCAAGCGCAAGAACCGCAACCGCCGCCGCAACGCGGGCTTTGTCCGCCAGGGCGAATGGTTCTTCTTGCCACGGCCCAACTTCGTGCCGCTGGCGGACTTGATGATCCTGCGCAACGAGCCCATCAGCCGTACGGGTGGCAAGCCCCACCTGGTAGAAGAAATCTACCGATCGGGTGGGCAAACGGTGTACCTCTGCTGGAAATACCCACAGGGACTCACCGAGTCGCAGTACCTGAAGTTCGTCCGCCACAACCCCAAGGCGGCGCGCTGGAACTGGCGCGTGCTGCGTGCCAACCCCGTGGTTCACGCCCGCGGCAAGGTGCGCCACGCCGACCACCAAACGCTGGTGCTTCCATACTGGCATCGGGTGGTTATGAACACCGAAAGCCGCGTCTCGAACGTGCTGTTTCTCGATTGAGACTGGCTGTGAAACGTGATGCGTGAAACGTGAACTTGGCTCCGGCGACGGTGCCACGAATCAACCGCAGCGCTGTTTTGCAGCGTGCGCTGATCATGCCGAAAACGACACCAACCGGCACCCTCACGTTTCACGTCTTCACGTTTCACGAAACAACTGAAATAACTGAAATAACCGCAGCGAACGCGCTGCCAAACCCGCCTCAACCGGAGGTGATACTGATGACATACCAAACCCAAACCGAACGCGACCTGCGGCTGGATCTACTGAACAGCCTGCTGGATACGCCGCACCGTAACCTCGACCTTGTGGCTCCGCTCCACGACGAAGCGCTGGCGTTGGATCCGCAGTTTTACGGCCACCTCGCCGTGTGGTACCAGAAGGAAGGCGTCGTGCGCGACCATCAGGAAGTGTTTATCGCCAACCTGCTGGCGAGCGACTGGCAGCCGCACCGCGACGCGGGCTTCATGCTGCTTCAGGCGCTACCACCGTACCAGGTGAGCCGCGTCCTCCGTTTCATGAAGCGCCACAAGCGCAAGGTGCCGCGCGCAACCCGCACCGCCATCACGCGCTACCTGCACGCCCGCGAGGCCGACCCGCAGTGGTTCGACCGCGCCGCGATGCGGGGCCGCAAGGCGATGAAACACCTGTACGCTTCGCTGCACGTGAAGCCGGGCGTCCGCGCCGACGCGATCCTCTTCAAGAATGATCCGCCGGAAGACAGCCTCGCTTTTAAGGTGAAGGTGCTGGCGAAAGCTGAGACGCCCGAGGCGCAGGCCGAGGTGATCCGCACGCATCGCATCCCGTATGTGGTGGCGGTGGGTACGCTCCGCACGCTCACGTCCAATGTGCTGACGGCGCTGCTGGAGGTGATGACGCCGCAAGAAGTCATCAACCACCTGAAGTCGCTCAAGGCACGCGGCGCGTTCGACGACGCTGAGGTGAAAGCGCTGATCGAGGCCAAGCTGACCAAGGCCAAGACCGCCAAGCGTGTGTCGGCCTACAAGGCGAAGGTGGCCCAGGCGTTTGTGGACGTGGATGCCGACACGGCGAAGCGCCTCAACGCGGTGACCGACGCCCAGGTGAAGCAGCAGGGTCGCATCAAGCGCCCCACCGCGCTGCTCGTCGACAAGTCGGGCTCGATGACCATGGCGATTGAACTGGGCAAGCACATCGCCGCGCTGATCTCGAACCTCACGACGGCGGCGCTGCATGTGTACGCCTTCGACACGGTGGCCTTCGAAATCAAGCCGGGCATGGGCCTGCTTCGCAAAAAGCCGAAGCACAAGCTCACGCTGGACGACTGGGAGCGCGCCTTCCGGGGCGTGCAGGCCGGAGGTGCCACCAGCATCGGGGTGGCGCTGGACCACCTGCGCCGCAAGCGCCGCGTGGTGGAGCAGGTGATCCTCGTCACCGATGAGTGCGAGAACACCGCGCCTTACTTCACACAGGTGTACGAACAGTACCGTGCGGAAATGAAGGTGGCCCCGGAGGTTGTGATCGTGAAAGTGGGATACGCCAGCACCCTGCTGGAGCGTCAGCTTCAGCAGAAGCGCATCCCGTGCGCGACGCTCACCTTCGAGGGCGACTACTACGCGCTGCCGAACCTGGTGCCGCTGCTTACGCGCCCGTCGCGCCAAGAGCTCCTACAGGAGATCCTGGAGACGCCGCTGCCGCAGCGCCCCGACCGTTCGACGGTCGCTGCTTAGCTCACTGCTTCCTCGCGTCATCGCGAGAAGCCAAAGGTGACGCGGCGATCTCACCCCGTGGGGTATTCCTCATCGGGGTGAGATCACCACAACCCGCTAGCGCGGGTCTCGTGATGACTAACAAAAGCAGCGCCTCCGACTTGCTCAATCAACAAACCAAAATCCCATGATGGACACACCCGACTTCTGCTTGCTAACCGACCAACCCTCGCGCAGGGCCTAGCCGGGTACTCACGTCTTCGTGTCCGGTGACGCTCAGCGTGAACTGAGATAGAACCATGGACACCCAGACCCTCGAAACCCTCCAACGGAGGTTTCCCAACGGGCGTACCCTGTTTCCCTACTTCAAGGACCGCTATGTGCTGATGCTGCTGCGGAACGTGGTGGGCGCAGGGATGCCACTCCACGAACTCAAACAAACCCGCTTCGGCGGATGGCTACATAAACCCCTGCTGCAAGAACTCACACGGCTTTGCCCCGATGGCTGGATCACGCCGGAACGCCTCAGCGAAGGCGAACTCCTCGTGCCCAGCGACGAGTGGCAAACGTACCGCCTGACGGTGGGCGCGTGGGGGCACGATGGCTACTGGGAGCAAGGCGTCTACCAGACCTCGCGCCCCGGTCATAATCTGGTGTTGCAGCTTAATTTCTCAAACCAACATAACCGACCCTATGAACAACTGATACGTCCCCAGAACGACTGGCATCCGTTCGCTGGTTACGGACACCCCGTGGTGGACGAAGGCGAGCATACGCTGGCCTGGGCCCGGCTGGACATCGACCCCGACCGGGGCGAGGCGCTGATCGAGGAGATCCAGACCGACTGGCTGCGCAAGGTGCGGTGGAAACAGGAATGGATCGAGAACTACCCCGACCGGGTCAGCCGCTGGAAAGGGCGGGTGTTTCACCCGAACAGCACCACGAGTCCGCGCTGCACCGTCAAGACGTTCCGGCAATACGCCGACACCGTCCTCCGGCCGCACCAGCAACTGTGGGATGAGGCCATGCTGGCGGCTGCCATCTGGTATGTGCAGACGGAGTTGGGTATCAAACGGCTCTTTTTTCACACGTTCGAGGGCGGCAACACGCTCAAAGGGATGCGCTGGTCACAGCCACCCCGGTCGCTGTACTCCACGCTGCCGCGTCGCTTCGGCTTCCGCCCGACGACCACGTTGCCTGCATTTTTACAGACACAGCGCCGCGTGCGCAAGCAGTCCCGCGAGCAGTCGGTAACGTGCTATGTGCTGGAGATATAACGAAGGCGCGAATGCATCAGCGATAGAATCCTTGTCATTGGCTGCGCGGTCATGGGCAGGCTGCGCCTGCGTCATTGATTGTATTTTATGACGAGCAAATGACGCGGACGCAAGTCCGCCCATGACAGCCCCTCTGGGGCTTAATGACGCGAGCAAAGCTCGCACCTGACGCATCCGCAAGGATGCAACTGACCATACTCACACCGAACGCCGCGCCCCAACGCGGAGCGCGTACATACGTCTTGAGGGTTCGAATCCCTTCAACCGCAAGGTTGTGCCGGAATGGTAAACGGAACTGATTGCAAATCAGATGACAAACCACGTCGGCGTTCTCGACTTGCGTGGCGTTCGTCCTTTTGCCTGGCCCCGCGCCCTATAACGCGGAGCATACATACCTCTCATGTGGGTCTGCGGACGTGCATGAGCGTATCCCAAGCTCCTCGGACTTGCGCGGGGCCAGGCTTCTTCGTAATGAACACGGGCACCCGTGCCCACAATCCCATAAACCCATGATCAACGGAACGAACCTGCTCGAACGTGGATGGCCAGAAGGACCCCTCATCGGCACCGTGCTGAAGGTGGTGCGCGCCTTCGAGGCGGCAGGCATCGACGAAGCCGAAATCATCGACGTGCTGGACGATGTGTTGCAGCATCCGGCAAAGTACACCGACGCCGAACATGCCGCACACCCCGTCGCCGAAGCGCTGCTTCAGCTTCGCAAGCAGAAAGCCGCCGAGGCTGCCCGTCCGCCCGTACGCGACGAGCCGATGGACGCGCCGATCTGGGGCGAAGAACTCATCGACCCGCAGGCCATCCAGCAGCTTCAAGACGCGATGCGGCTGCCCGTGACCGTCGCCGGGGCGCTGATGCCCGACGCCCACGTCGGCTACGGCATCCCGATTGGCGGCGTGGTGGCGCTGGACAACGCCGTGGCCCCATATATGGTGGGCGTGGACATTGCATGCCGGATGATGATGAGCCTGTACCCGACGGACCGCGTTGGTATGTTCGACAACGAGCCCAAGCGCGACGCGCTGCGGCGCATGATGCGCGAAGAAACCCGCTTCGGCATCGGCGCGAAGTTCGGCCCGTACGACCGCCGCGAGCACAACGTGCTGGACGACCCCGACTGGAACGCCACACGTCAGCTCAAGCACCTGAAAGACAAAGCACACGCCCAGTTAGGCACCAGCGGCACCGGCAACCACTTTGTGGACGCTGGTATCCTGGAAGTCAGCGAGGCGGGCGCGGCGGCGTTGGGTGTTCCGGCGGGCACGTACCTCGCCTTCATGACGCACTCGGGAAGCCGGGGCATGGGCGCGACGATTGCCAACCACTTCTCCAAGCTGGCGAAGCAGCAGTCGCACCTGCCCAAGGGCCTCGACCGCCTGGCGTACCTGTCGCTCGACAGCGAGGCCGGGCAGGAATACTGGGTGAGCATGAACCTAGCGGGTAAGTACGCGTCGGCGTGCCACCACACCATCCACAAAGCGTTGTCGAAACGCCTCGGCGAGAAGCCGCTGGCGCAGGTGGAAAACCACCACAACTTCGCCTGGAAGGAGACGTGGAACGACCGCGAAGTGGTGGTCCACCGCAAAGGCGCGACGCCTGCCCATGAGGGTGTGCTGGGCATCATCCCCGGCTCGCAGGGCCATGCCTCGTACATCGTGCGGGGCAAAGGCAACGCGGCGTCGATTCACAGCGCCAGCCACGGCGCGGGCCGGTTGATGAGCCGGACGCAGGCCATCAACACCATCCCGAAAGCCGAGCGCAACCGCTGGCTCGCCGAGCGCGGCGTGGAGTTGCTGGCAGGCGGCATGGACGAAGCGCCGCAGGCGTACAAAAACATCGAGGAAGTGCTCGCCCTGCAAGCCGACCTCGTAGAGCCTATTGCTACCTTCCACCCTCGGCTGGTCCTCATGGCCGCCGATGGGAAGTCAGAGGGATAACGGCGGCTACACCACGATCAAAGGCCGGGGATGCACAGGCGTCCCCGGCTTTTTTTATGTGCCCAACGGCAGCCTTGAGTGTGTGATGTCCCCTCGCCGGGCGGTATTGCGTCTCCTGAGATGTACACCTTCTGCACGCACCTACCCCGGCTTTCCCGCGAGGTTGAACATGACGCACATCTACCGCCTTCTCTTTGTATTCCACACCCTCCTGCTGCTTTCCCCCACCCTTGTGCACGCCCAACCGTTTGCCTTTGGCCTCGGCAGTAACGGCAGCGACCGTGGCTATGATGTCGTCGTGGATGCGGCGGGCAACAGCTTTGTGACGGGCTTCTTCCAAAACACCGTCGACTTCGATCCCGGCCCCGGCACGTTTGAACTCACCAGCAATGGCGCCGAGGATATTTTTGTCGCTTCGTATGACCGCGCGGGCGCCTTGCGGTTTGCCTTCGGCATGGGCGGCAATGCCGATGACATCGGGTTCAGCATCGACCTGGATGACGCAGGCAACAGCTACGTCACCGGCTATTTTCGCGGGACCGTTGACTTCGACCCGGGCGCAGGCCTTCATGAAATCGCAGGCGGTGGCAGTGACGACCTCTTTGTGGCCTCGTTTGATGATACCGGGGCGCTACGCTTCGCCTTTGGCATCGGTGCCACAGGCAGCGACCGCGGCCATGCCATTGCGGTGGACGGCGACGGCAACAGCTATGTGACAGGCATCTTCCGCGGCCTCGGCGTCGACTTCGACCCCGGCGCAGACACGGCCATCCTCGCCAGTCAGGGGCACGACGATCTCTTCGTCGCCTCGTATGACACGCACGGAGCGCTGCGGTTTGCCGTAGGCGCTGGCGGCAGCAGCGCGGACCGGGGCTTCGGCATCGCCATCGATGAGGCAGGCAACAGCTACGTGACGGGCCACTTTTTCCAGAATGTAGACTTCGATCCCAGCGACGACGTGCACGAACTGATCAGCACAGGCAGTGGCGATATCTTCCTGGCTTCGTATGATGATGCGGGCAACCTGCGGTTTGCGAACGGATTCGGCGCTGCTTCGGGCAACGACTCCGCGTTTGACCTTGCCGTGGACGCCGCAGGCAACAGCTTCCTGACCGGCTACTTCCGAGACACCGTCGATTTTGATCCCGGCTCGGGCATCACCGAACTGACCAGCCTCGGCAACGAAGACATCTTTGTCGCCTCCTACAACAACAACGGGGCGCTGCGCTTCGTGCGGGGCATCGGCGGCATCACACAAGACGAAGGCGAGGGCATCACGGTAGACGCCGAGGGCAACAGCTACGTCACCGGCGTCTTCCACGACGTTGCCCACTTCTACGCCACCACCGACACGCCCGAACTGCCCAACGCGGGCGGACTGGATGTTTTCATCGCCTCGTATGACCCCGCGGGCGAACTGCGCTTTGCCGAAAGCTTCGGCGGCCACGGCAGCGACTTCGCCGCTGGTATTGCGGTGGACCATGACGACCGGATGTTCCTCACGGGCTTCTTCATCGGCACCACCGACTTCGATCCCAGCGCGGCTGTCACGGAAATCACCAGCGACGGCATGGATCTGTTTGTGACCGCGTACGACCGCGAAACCAGTTCCGTCGCTATCGCCGATGCGCCGGAGCAACCCGACCGCTTCAACCTCAGCCCAGTCTATCCGAACCCCTTCAACCCACAGGCCACGGTGACCTTTTCCACGGCGGCAACCATGCCGGTGTCGCTCACGCTCTATGACCTGCTGGGCCGCCCCGTACAGACTCTTTTTGAGGGCACCACCACCGCGCACCAGACCCACAGCATCCGCATCGACGGAGCCGGTTTAACAACCGGGATGTACCTCTTGCGGCTTGAAGGCGACGGCATCAGCGAGACGCGCCAAGCGGTGTTGCTGAAATAGACATCCCCTAATCGTCTGCCGATGGGCCATAGACACCCGGCACGGGCACATCGAGTAACCGCAAGTAAACACTGAGTTGGCCCCGGTGATGAACCATGTGACTGATGCCCATGGTTCGAAAGGCAACAAACCGGGGCTGTTGTGCAATGACATAATCACCCCGACGCAGCGTCCAGGTCTGAGCAAAGGCTTCATCGTCGGACCGAGTTAGTAGTTCATTCACCGTCGCCACATGCCCATCAAAAATCGTGAGCAGTTCGTCCAAACGGGTGGGCACCCGAGCTTTACGGGGTAGGGTCGCCAGATCGAGATCCTCGGTTTTCAGCAACATCACCATCCAAAAACCGAGGTTCGCGATGTGCCCTGATAGCTCCGCCAGCGACATTGACTTTGGATGCGGCTTCCAGTCGAAATGCTCCTCGGGCACACGCTCCAGCATACGGCGCGTGTTGCCGAATTCATGGGAAAGATCCGCCGTGGCTGTTCGTTTCAGCGAGGTCATGGGCCTTTTTTACCCCGCGTTTTCGCCATAAAAATGCCCACGCAGATGTTCATGCCGGGGCAAATCGCGCAGGGAACGGCTGCCTGCGAGGAAGTCAATAATTTCGTCGTAGCAACGGGCCAGCACGTCGTAGTCTTTCGGCAGACTCATCACCGAGAAGCTGTAACGCCGCAACTCGCCCTGGTTCACGGTGATGCGATACTGACCCATCACATCGCGGTCGAGGCGGAGTTCGAGGCCGTCATAATCGAAACGATGGATGAGTTTGCCAGGCGCGATGGCGGCATCGGCTTCGGCTTGCTGAATAGCGGCGAGTTCGGTGGCGAGATCTATCGGGGGCGGATGATGATGGGTGCCATTGCCGTTGTTGGACGGCCCGAGGCGTTTTTTTAAATGGGAAAGCAGGCGTTTCATGCAAAGGGTACTTCGTGGGGTAAAACTTGATTGATCCAAACGCAGCGGCAAACTGCAAAGTTGCGCAGCGGAGCAACCCCGCTGGGGGCGTTGTGTCTTGCCTTCAGCGTCTGCTCACCCAATCCATCACGCAGCTTCATGCTTCAAAGTTACCTCACCGTCATTCTTCGCAACCTACGCAAGCACAAAGGCTTTGCGTTCATCAACGTCACCGGGCTGGCCGTCGGCCTCGCCTGCTGCCTGCTGATCTTCCTGTTCGTGCGGCTGGAGCAAGGCTACGACCGCTTTCATGACAACGCCGACCGCATCTACCGCATCGCCACCGAGGTACGCCCACCGTCGGGGCAGGTGACCAACGTCGCGTTTTCGAGCCCTGCCCTAGCTCCCGCACTCGTCGAAGACCTAACGGATGTGGAACAGGCGGTGCGGCTGATCGGACGCGACGGCGTGGTGCGGCACGACAGCGAGATGGAGCAAGAGACGCTGCTGTTCGTCGATTCGACGTTCTTCGACGTGTTTAGCTTTCCGCTGCTGCGCGGCGATGCAGCAACAGCCCTGGCGCGCCCAAACAGCGTGGTGCTGACTCCCGAAGCGGCTGCCCGTTACTTCGGCAACGCCGACCCAATGGACCAGACCATTACATTCGCCGACAGCATTAGCCTGACGGTGACTGGCCTTATCGCTCCGGCACCACCAAATTCGCACATCAACTTTGACATCCTCGCGTCGGCGTCCACGCTGGCCCTGAGTCGCTCGACGCAGTGGGGCCGCCTCGGCATTTGGACCTATGCGCTGGTCACACCCGGCACCACCACCGAAGACTTCGCGGCGCAACTGCCTGCCTTCGCCCGCAACCGCATGGGCGATGGGCTGGCCGACATCATGGTCCTGCACCCGCAACGCCTCACCGACATCTACTTCGACAGCAACCTCATTGCTGAGATCGGCCCAACGGGCGACCGGACCTACGTGTATGTTTTTTCGATCATCGGCCTGTTTGTGCTGCTGGTGGCGTGTATCAACTTCATGAACCTCGCCACGGCGCGATCTTTTCACCGCGCACGCGAGGTGGGCGTGCGCAAGGTGTTGGGGGCCGTACGGCGGCAGCTTATTGGGCAGTTTCTGGGCGAGTCGATGCTGCTGGTAAGTGTGGCGCTGGTGCTGGGTTTTGGGCTGGCCGCGCTGGCGTTTCCGGTGTTTCGCGACCTGACCGGCATGGACTTGACCATCCATGCGCTGTTTGCACCGCCGCTGGTGGGGTTGGCCGTGGGTGCTACGCTGATAGTGGGACTGCTGGCGGGTGGTTATCCCGCGCTTTTTCTATCAGCGTTTAAGCCCACCGCCGTGCTCAAAGGACGGGTACAAACGACGCCCGCCGGTAGCCTCGTGCGCAAGGGCCTGATCGTCGTGCAGTTCACCATCTCTATTGCCCTGCTCATCGGCACAGCGTTCGTGATCCAGCAATTACATTTTATGCGGACCAAAAGCCTGGGCTTCAACCAGGAGCAGGTGGTGATGCTGCGGCTCGACAACGAACAGCAGCAACGCGCCGAGGTGCTCAAAAACGCCTTCCTGCAATCGCCCGAAGTGCAAGCCGCCACTGCCGCGTCGGTGCTGCCCGGCTTCCCCGTCGCGCCCCGTCCGTACATCCCCGATGGCCTCGACGAAGGGGTTTTGCTGATCAACACCACGCGGATTGATTATGACTATCTGCCGGCGCTGGAACTGGACCTCCTTGCCGGACGCAACTTTGCTACGGATCGGGCGACGGATACGGGCGGTTTCTTGATCAACGGGGCAGCGGTGGAGGAATTTGGCTGGGCCTCCGCGGAAGACGCCCTCGGCAAAGAAATCGCCGAGCCGACCGATGGCGAACCCGAGACGTGGCCGCGCGGCCCGGTGGTGGGCGTGCTAGAAGACTACCACTACGCCTCGCTCCACGAACCCATCCAGCCTCTGATCCTGCGCCTAGGCACCAGTTTTTCCACGCTGGCGCTGCGGGTACAAACCTCCTCACTCTCGGAAACAATGGATCGGCTGGAAGCGCAATGGCAAACGTTGGCACCTGATACGCCGTTTGCGGCCGGCTTCCTCGACGAGCGCTTGCAATATCTCTATGAAACCGAGCAGCGCCTGGGACAGCTTTTCGGCTATTTCGCGGCGCTGGCGGTGTTTATCGCCTGCCTCGGGCTGTTTGGGCTGGCGGCGTTTACCGCAGAACGGCGCACCAAAGAAATCGGCGTGCGCAAAGTACTGGGGGCAACGGTGCCTCGCATCGCCGGGTTACTCACCAAAGAATACCTCGTCCTGATGGCTGTGGCGAACGTGCTCGCGTGGCCGCTGGCCTACCTCGCCATGCAGCGCTGGCTCGATAGCTTCTCGTACCGCATCGACCTCGCATGGTGGGTGTTTGTGGCCGCCGGACTCGTGGCGTTGACCGTGGCGTTGCTCTCCGTCAGTTACCAGTCGCTAAAAGCTGCGCTGACAGACCCGGTGAAGGCGCTGCGGTATGAGTGAGGGTTGGGGACGTGTGGGAGAATGGAAGTGTGGGGGAGATGCTTTCATAAAATAGGAGCGGCGGACGTCCCGAAAGACCTCCGCCGCAAAATGGAAAACGCTGTTGGAGACGCTTACAAGCCACTTCGGCAGGCTTCATCGGCTTCGCAGCTACATCCCCGCGTGGCACTTCCAGACTGTGCCATGGCAGGCGTTGGTGCCACCGTAGACTCGACCGTTGGAAGCAACAACGTCAACGCGCCCACGAGCCCGATCTTGCGCACGAAACGACGACGCGAGGCCCGCAACGCCTCCGCTGAACGGGCGCCCGCTTCTCCCAGC
>JAUIDY010000140.1 GCA_030428385.1 Rhodothermia bacterium
GGTGTTGCTTAAGTGACCGGGCCACGGGCAGGATGCCGCTGGTCGTTGATGACGGCTTGAATGATGGCGTCGAGGTCGTGCTGCGGGTTGTACGCAATGGTGCGGCACAGCTTGGCGAGGTCCGGCACGCGCCGCCGCATGTCTTCAAAACCGGGTCGATAGGCCACCTCGTAGGGCACCTGTACCAGAGGGGAGGTGCTTTGAGTAAGGGCTCGGATCCGCTCGGCCAGCCCCTGAATGGTGATTTCTACGTGGCTTCCGATATTAAAAATCTCTCCCTGTGCATCCGGCGATGCCATCAGCTGAAGCACGGCATCGACCACCTGCCGCACATCGGCGAAGCAGCGGGTCTGCTGCCCATCGCCGTACACGGTAATAGGATCGCCGCGCAGCGCCTGCGCCACAAACGTGGGCAGCACCATGCCATACGCGCCGGTCTGACGCGGCCCGGTGGTGTTGAACAGCCGCCCGATCACCACCGGCACGCCGCGCTCCAGGGCATAGGCCTGCGCCAGAAACTCGCACAGCGCCTTGCTACACGCATAGCTCCAGCGCCCCACCGTGGGCGACCCAACTTGCAGGGCCTGTTCCTCGCGAAACGGCACCGTGTCCGCCGCGCCATAGACCTCGCTGCTGGAAGCAACAAACACGGGCGTGCGACGAGGGGCAGCGGCTTCGAGGACGGCCTCGGTGGTGTGCAGGTTGGTTTGGATGGCCTGGATATGTCCTTCCATCACCCGCCGCACCCCCACCGCCGCTGCCAGATGAATGATGGCATCCGCCGCCTCGGACCAAGCCCGGAGGCGCGTGCTGGACTGCACCGGTGCTACGTCGAGGTGCAACCGGCGATGGCCCATGTGGTGCGCCAGGTTGGTGCGGCTCCCCGTCGACGCGTCGTCGATGACAAACACGGTATCTCCCCGTGCCAGCAAGGCATCCACCATATGCGAGCCGATAAATCCTGCCCCACCGGTAACAAGAACTGTAGACATGGACACAGGATACGGCTCGTGACAGCAACAGAGCGGGTAAGATCGGGTACAGCATACCTCTTCCGCCACCGGACTTGCCACAAACCATGAACCTGACGCAGATCCTGTTGACCGCGTTGGTGCTGGGAGCCGGAGGTACCTTCTTCGTCCGGCAGGTGGCGCTGCGCACGGGCATGGTCGATCAACCCGCCGCGCACAAGCTGCACCTGAAGCCGATTCCCTTACTCGGGGGCGTGGCGATTTATGGCGGCTGCATCGCCTCGCTCTTGCTGTTCGGCGACCGGGTGTTTGTGACCCAACTCGTCGGTATCCTCGTGGGCGCATCGCTGATGTCCCTCCTGGGCTTATGGGATGACCGGCGGCCGCTTTCGCCTGCGTTGAAGTTTACCGGTCAGGCCCTCATCACGGCCCTGTTGATCCTGACCGGCGTGCGGGTGCACCTCTTTGATCCTATTTGGCTCGACCTCGTGGTGACGGCGGTGTGGGTGCTTACCATCACCAACGCCTGCAACCTGCTCGACAATATGGACGGGCTGGCGGGTGGCGTGGCGGTGGTAGCTGCCGGGTTCTTTTTGCTCAACGCCGCGCTCAACGGGCAGTACCTCGTCGGGAGTCTTTCGGCGGCCCTGCTGGGCGCGTGCCTCGGCTTTTTGTTCTTCAACTTCAACCCAGCCCGTATCTTTATGGGCGACGCTGGAAGTTTGTTTATCGGGTTTATACTGGCCGTCGTCGGCATCAAGCTGCGCTTCCCCAACAATACCCCGCTGGTCACCTGGATGGTGCCCGTACTCATCCTCGGCGTTCCGCTTTTCGACACCGCCCTCGTCACGGTTTCGCGGCTGCGGCGGGGGGTGCCGGTGTGGCAAGGCGGAAAGGACCACACCTCGCACCGCCTGCAAGGGCTGGGCTGGACGACCCGGCGGGTAACGATGACCCTTTATGGCACAGGCGTTGTGCTGGGCGCCGTTGCCACCGTGCTTGCGTTGCTTAGCCCTGTACCGGCCTATCTTCTCGGCGGCAGCATCGTTTTTGCCCTGTTGCTCCTAGGCGCGTGGCTGGAAATCGTCCACACCCACAAGCAGGGTACCTTGTAAACGGGGTGCCGAAAGGGACATGCTTGGTTTTGGGCAAGGTGCTCAGAAACAGTCTGGTATGCGAATTGGCAGGCGAGGCGATATTCGAGACCAGCGTCGTCCGATTCTCAAAGCACCAGTACACTTTTCACCTTGGCTCCCTGCACGGGAAGGTCGGCATCAACCGGCTCGCGGAAGCCTTTCTTTTCACCTGGCGCGAGGTCTTGCACCGTCACGCTCATGTCCGCGACGCGGCGGTTGTCCGCGTCATAGAGGGTGATCTTAATCTGCGCATTGGTGATATGCTGCGTGCTGGTGTTGAGGAGATCGCCCGTGACCAAGCGGGCCCCACCCGGCACCAGCGAAAAACGAAAATCCTCTACCTGAAGCCGCCCTTCGAGGGAGTCCTCGGCGTTGGAGTTGCCACAGGCCGCAACGAAAAAAAACAGCGCGAAGAGGAGTATCGGGGTCGCCTTCATGATATATTTTGTCGGTTCGCCCCCTAAATACGTGGATCGCCCATAAGTTCAGCACCTTGTCAAGAATTGACAAAGTACCCCAGCTACTGTTGCCCTGGCAGGCAACAACCCTCTTTTCCCATACCGCTTATTAAACCGCTCGTCCATGAACGCCCTGCTTCATACCTCGCCCCGGCAGCTAGACTTCACCCACGTCCCCGACCCTGTGGTGGGGGACCACGAAGTCCTGATAGCCGTGAAGGCCTGCGGCATCTGCGGCTCGGACGTAAAGGGGTATACGGGAACCACGGGGCGCCGCATTCCGCCGCTGATCATGGGACACGAGGCGGCGGGTGTGGTGGCCGCGGTAGGCGCACACGTCCCTACCCTGCAGGATGGAGACCGCGTATGCTTCGACTCAACGGTCTACTGTAACCAGTGCGCCGCCTGCGAACAGGGCCACTACAACCGCTGCGCGACACGCCAGGTGCTGGGCGTGTCTGTGCCGGAATACAAGCGGCACGGGGCCTTCGCCGAGTTTGTGGCGGTGCCGTGGTGGATCACCCACCCCATTCCTGAAACCATGACCTTTGCGCAGGCCGCCCTGCTGGAGCCCGTCGCCATTGGCGTTCACGCGGTCAACCGCGCCGCGCTCCAACCGGGCGCGACCGTCCTTGTCATTGGGGCAGGGACGATTGGGCTGTTTGTGGTGCAAGCCGCACGGCTCCAAGGGGCAGGCACCATCCTTGTGGCCGACCTCAGCGACCACCGGCTGGCGCTGGCACAGACACTGGGGGCCGACGTGCTCATCAACCCCAGCCGCGAGGACCTTAGGACAGTAGTTCAGGCCCATACCAACAACCAGGGAGCCGAGGTCAGCTTCGAGGTAGTGGGCTTTGGTGCGACGCTGCGGGATGCATTGGCTGTAACACGGACGGGCGGCTGCGTGGTGGCGGTGGGAAACCTGGAGCCCGAAGTCACGCTCAACATCCCCGCCCTGATCTCGCGGGAGTTGACGCTGCGCGGCACCTATGCCAGCAGCGGTGAATACCGCACCTGCATCGACCTCGTGGCGTCGGGGCGCATTCAGGTGGATCCGCTCATCAGCAAAACCCTGCCCCTTGCTGAAGGGCAACACGCCTTCGACCGGCTGTACACCAACACCGAAAACCTCGTCAAAATTATCCTCGAGCCGTAGTCTCGGCCCCGCCAACTCCTAACCGCATGTCTTTATCTTTATTCGACCTCACAGGAAAAGTTGCTATTATTACGGGAGCCAGCCGCGGGCTGGGACAATACTTCGGACGCGCGCTGGCAAAGGCGGGGGCGGACCTCGTGATCACGAGTCGGACCCTAGATTCTTTGGCTCCCTTTCAGCGCGAAATCGAGCAACTAGGCCGCCGGGTGTTGCCCGTTCAGGTGGATGTGCGCCAAGAAGCCGATATTCAGCACCTGATCGGAGCGAGTGTGGACACTTTTGGCAAGCTCGACATCCTGGTCAACAATGCCGGGCTCAACATCCGCAAGCCCAGCGTGGAGGTGACGTGGGACGAGTGGGACACCATTTTCGACACCATCCTCAAGGGTAGCTTTTTCTGTGCCCAGGCAGCAGCCAAGGTGATGATTCCACAAGGCTACGGACGCATCATTAATATTGGCTCGTGCACATCGGTCTTTGGGATGGAAGGCATTGTGCCCTACACCGCCAGCCGCGGCGGGACGTTGCAGATGACCAAGGCGCTGGCCGCCGAGTGGGGGCGTCATGGCATTACGGTGAATGTGCTGGCCCCCGGATGGTTTAAAACGGCCCAGAACGCCGTGCTGTATGAAAACACCGACTGGGTAAACTATATCACCGACCGCATCCCGCTGCGCCGCCCTGGCCTGCCCCACGACCTCGACGGTGCCATCGTTTTCCTCGCCTCCGACGCCTCGGCCTACATCACCGGCCAGATTTTGCTCGTGGATGGCGGTTTCACAACCGGGTCGACCCGCGCCATCACATCATCCTGACTGACGCGAGCCCACCTGCCAAGCATAACATTTTGATAGCGGTTTGTTTAAGACAACACCCTTCTGGGAAAAGATTTTGTTTAGCTTCTTCTTAAGCAACAAAATCCCCCTTGTTGGTGCCGCCCTATTCCCCCCGTCCGGCTTCTTCTCTTGCGGTTGTAACGGATATCGAATTGCGTATTGTCCGGGCCTGCCGTGTCACGGCAGAACTGACTGGGTATGCCGCCCAAGACTTGAGGGGGCAGCACCTCGGTCTTTTGGTGAAAGAAGAGGACCGCGTGGTGGTGCTTCGCGAGGGGTTGCTGGCCGCCTTGGACCATCCCCGTCCCGTTTCGTTGGCACTCGCCCTTAGCGATGGGACCCACGCGGACCTGCATTCGGAGGTTCGCATGAGCACCCACCACAATCAACCCGTGTTGCTCTGGCTGATGAAACCGCGACAAGACGCACGGCCAGGTCTGGCAGAGGCAGAAATGAATGTCTCTGAACCCCCACAATGGTAGAGCGGCGTAGCGTCATTTGACGAGCCCCCCGCTTCAGTCCTAAAATAACAAGCGCCAGCGTCCCACCTCAGGACGCTGGCGCTTAATGGTATGGCCAGATAAAAAATGCTATCCCCATAGCTACCGGCACATATCTTTAATATGTAGCATCTTCCTAAAAAAGGTCAAAATATCAAATTGTTACGATGCTTGCCCATTGCCCCAGGGTGTGCCAACCCACGCAACCAAAAAAAAGAGGAGGAGCCAATAGGTATGTCCTCGTCTTTGCGGTCTCTATCAAGTAGAACCTTCTGTAGTGGTTAATGCGAGGAAGTCCGATGACCAGCGCAACAAAGCTTCAGCAACTCGTAGCTCAGGCCCAGATCGCGGGGCACACCGTGGGCGTCGAGGAGATCAATTCCAAGATCCGGCTTACGTTCGATATCTTCACGGTGGATGTCACCCTGCGTCAGGCCACCACGTTTGTGCGGTCGCTGCTGCGGCCTTTTCACGTACCGCTGCTTGGCGCTACGCCTACCGCGCCATAAGCATTTGGTGCAAAACAGCCCCCTGCTCAGTTCGCGCCAAGCGGAATAAAGGTCCCGTTGTGGCGCATGCCCACGCGGTAATTTTTGGCCCTGCCCAATGGCGTCATAACAGGTCCTTCGCCGGGGCGCTGGGTGAGGTTATAACACATCTTGTGCTTGTCGTAGATCGGATCGACGGTGAGTTCGGTGTAGGCAAAAACCGTGAGGTTGTTGTAGCCATAGATGGTGTTCATGGTATACCAGAACTGGTAACCGAAGCCCTGTCTCGCCTGCATGCCATACCCGGCATAACACAGCCACAGCTTGATGCATTGGTGCCCGGCTTTTAAGCCGCCGTCTTTTAACACATCACACAGTTCATAGACATTGAGCTTGTTGCCGCTGTTGTCGCCAATATGAGGCAGGAATTTGTTGTGGTGCGCGCTGATATAAAGCACGTCATCCACGTTGAGGGTGCTCAGGTCGTGCACCGCGTTAATTTTGCCGAGGAGCGTCATCGCTCCGACATTCATGGAGGGGAAGGGTGTCCAGATGTAAGCAGCCATATCATGGGTGGACAATAATGAAGAGGGAGAGAATGTGTTTAGACACATAATGCCGTCAGACATAACCCCAGCGACAAAAAAGCCAGCCTAGCCGCAGCCTCAAGGTACTTGTTAAAAAACGATCGGGTAGCCGGCCTGTCGGATCGGCGCTTCGTTTTCGTTATCTTCATTGCGCAAACGAAGGAGCGCCGCGTTTAGCGACCGGCATCAACCATGGCATTCGGCGACAAGGCAAAGATGGAGGTGACCCAGCTGCTGCACGCGGTGCGCCTGGGGCAAGGCGAGGCGGTGGCCCCGCTATTCCAGCACGTGTACGCCGAACTCAAAGAGGTGGCAGGCGGCTATCTGCGGCACGAGCGGGCCAACCACACCCTCAACACCACCGACCTTGTCCATGAGGCCTACTTCAAACTTATTGACGGACAACGCCTCGCCTGGGAAGACCGCGCGCATTTCTTCGGGGCGGCGGCCCGCGCCATGCGGCAGGTCTTGGTCGATTACGCCCGGGCCCGCAACGCGCAAAAGCGCGGCGGCGACTGGCACCGCACCACCCTCACCGGGCAAGACCCTGGCTTCAACCTTCCGTTTGGTGATTTACTTTCGCTCGACGAGGCCCTTGACCGCCTCGACGCCCGCAACCCGCGCCTGCGCCAAGTGGTGGAAATGCGCTTTTTTGGAGGCATGACGGAGCAAGAGATCGGCGCGTTGCTGAACGTGACCCCACGCACGGTGCAGCGGGACTGGGTGAAGGCGCGGGCCTGGCTCTACAAAGAACTCCGCCCGTTGCCCGGTGCTGATCATGGCTGATGGCCCCGTTCCCGACAACACGCGCTGGGCGCAGGTAGAAGCCCTGTTCGACGCGGCGCTGGAGCAGCCAGCGGAGGCCCGACGGGCGTGGCTTAGAACCGCCGTGCCCGACCTCGACCTGCGCCGCCGCGTCGCCGACATGCTGGCTGCCCATGTCCACGCCGAAGGAGAAGGATTCCTGGGTGCTTCCGCGCTGGCGGTGCCCACCGTACCCACGGGCGAACCCATCGGCCCCTACCGCGTCGTCGATGAACTGGGGCGCGGCGGCATGGGGGTGGTCTATCTCGCCGAACGAGCCGATGGTGCCTTCGAGCAGCACGTTGCCCTGAAGATCGTTAAGCGCGGATTCGACACCGACCAGGTCATCCAGCGCTTTTTGCAAGAGCGGCAAATCCTGGCTCGGCTTCAGCACCCCCATATCGCCCGGCTCCTCGACGGCGGAGTCACGGCGACGGGGCAGCCCTATTTCGCGATGGAGCACATCGATGGCGTGCCCCTGACGCGGTATTGCGACGACCGGCAGTTGGACATCGAGGCACGGCTGAAGCTGTTCGAGCAAGTCGGCGGCGCCGTGCAATACGCCCACCGCAACCTCATCGTGCACCGCGACCTCAAGCCCAGCAACATCCTAGTGACCGACGACGGCACGGTGAAGCTGCTCGACTTCGGCATCGCCAAACTCCTTGACGCTGAGGCCGACCGGGCGCTGACGCAGACGGGCATGCGGGTGCTCACCCCCGCCTACGCCGCCCCCGAACAGGTAGCGGGCGAGCCCGTGACTACGGCGGCGGACATCTACAGCCTTGGGGTAGTGCTTTATGAACTGCTCACCGGCCATAACCCCCATGGCGAAACGCCCCCGCCAACTCACGGCATCAAACGGCCCTCCGCAGCGGTGACGGCCCCCCTTACCATTACCCACCCCGATGGCACCTCCGAGACGCTCAGTCCCGAGGCCGTCAGTCAGGCCCGGGGCATGCCGCCCGACCGCCTGCGCCGCCGGTTGTCCGGCGACCTCGACACCATTTGCTTGAAAGCGCTCCGCCCTGAGCCCGAGCAACGGTATGACAGCGCCGCCGCTTTTGTAGAAGATGTAAAACGGCATCTCGCGGGCCTTCCCGTCGATGCCCGCACCGTGGCCCCGGGGTACCGGCTCCGTAAGTTTGTGCAGCGCAACCGCGTGTTGGTCGGCGCAACCGCGATGGTGATCTTCGCGCTGATGCTTGGGCTGGCTGCGGCCCTCTGGCAAGCACAGCGGGCACAGGCGGCAGCGGCCCGTGCCGAAGCCGAGGCCGCCACGGCCCAGCAGGTGAAGGACTACCTCGTGACCGTGTTTGGTGCCTCAAACCCGTGGGAGCAACCCGGTGGGGCCGACATGACCGCGCGCGAGTTGCTGGCACGAGGCGTGGAACGTGTTGGGGCGCTGGAAGAGGAGCCAGCCCTGCAAGCAGAGTTGCTGGACGCGCTCGGAAACGTCTACGCCACCATCGGGCTGTATCAGGAATCTCAATCCCTGTTGGAGCAGGCACTGACGATCCGCCGCGCCCTCCACGGTGAAGAACATGAAACCATCGCCCGCAGCATGGCCAGCCTCGCGGGGTTGCACAAAGACATGGGCGCGCTCCAGGAAGCCGAGGCCCTCTACCGGGACGTGCTGGCGATGCGGCAGCGGCTCCTTCCTGCTGATCACATCGACCTTGCCGCAGCGATGAATGACCTGGCGGTGGTACTCGTTTCCCGCCGGGCGTTCGACGAGGCCGAGCCCCTGCTGCGCGCATCGCTCGCCATCCAGCGGGCCCACCACGAAGAGCCCGCGCTGACCATCGCGGTTACCATCGCCAACCTGTCGCGGGTTCTGCGTAGCAACGGCGCAAATGAAGAAGCCGAAGCGCTGCTGCGTGAGGCTTTGGCCATTCAACGGCGGCTTCTTGGGGAAGAGCACCCCAATGTGGCTGCCAGCCTGAGTGCGCTCGCCTTGGTCTTGCGCGACCAGGGAAACAACGAAGAAGCCGAGGCGCTGCTGCGTGAGGCCTTGGCCATGCGGCAGCGCCTGTTCGGCGCGGCCCATGACCTTACCGCCGGGACCCGGTACCAGTTGGGCCAGCTACTCCTGACCACCAGCCAGGCCGGAAAAGCCGAGCCCTTGTTCCGCGAGTCGATCCGTATTAGCGCGGCCGTCAATGGGCCCCAGCACTGGAAAACGGCGCTTGCACGGGTAGGGCTGGGCATGTCCCTCACTGCGCTAGACCGGTATGAGGAAGCCGAAGCACCGCTCGTGGAGGCACATGCCTATTATCAGAGCGCACAGGCAGGTGGCCCTCCCACCGGTCCTCCCGAAGCGCTCGAAGCGCTGGTGGCATTGTATGACGCCTGGGGCCTGCCCGAGGAAGCCCGCCGATACCGCCTGCTGCTGGACGCCATGTAGGCCAGCGAATGATTGAACCAAGAGCGGGCCTGTCGGAATGCCGCTTGCTGTGCTCACTTTCGTTGTCTGTGTGTGTCCCGAGGTTTTTTTACAATCGATGTCGTGATGGGTGCGGTTCCTCCGCATGAAGGGATAGAACCTCATTATTCATCCCTGAACACACCCATACCCATGACGACTTCCTTCCGCTCCTTTTCTCTGATCTGCGCCCTCGTGTTCACCCTTGTCGCCTGCGATTCTGCGCTTGTTGACAGCGGCACAGACGACGGTTTGCATACCGCTGAGGCATCCTCCCCTTCGCTCCGTTCCGGCAGGGGAGATGGCATTATCAACCCCGGTTTGCCAGGGCGCATCTTCTACGCCGGATACTCGGGCATCGGCGACCCCGGTGGATTCGGGAATTTTGACATCTACTCGATGGATCCCGTCGGTACCAACGTCACGCGGCTGACCTTTGACGAAGAAGTAGACATCGAACCTGCGGTCTCTCCCGATGGCTTGCGGGTCGTTTTCACAAGCTACCGCGATGGCAATCCCGAGCTTTACGTGATGAATCCTGATGGCACCGGCATCAAGCGCCTGACCAACCACGGGTCTGATGATGAAGGTCCAACATGGTCGCCTGACGGCTCCAAGATCGCCTTTACCAGTAACCGTAATGGGCACTACGATCTTTATGTGATGAATACCAAGGGCACCGGCATCAAGCGCATCACCAAAGAATCGCACACCGCAGACATGCACCCCGCGTGGTCGCCCGACGGCTCCAAGATCGCCTTCACCAGCTTCCGCGATGGCAATGGCGAGATCTATGTGATCAGCACGGCGGGGAAAAGTGGCAATTTCAAGCACCTGACCCGCTTGACCTCGAATGCAGGCACAGACCGTCGCCCGGCATGGTCGCCCGATGGCTCTCAACTCGCCTTTGAGAGTGATCGTGATGGTAACTACGAGGTCTACGTGATGAATGCTGACGGTACCGGCGTGGTTCGCCTGACCGATGACCCGGCCACGGACCTGCATCCGACTTGGTCGCCCGATGGGACGATGTTCGCCTTTTCGAGTGATCGCGACGGCGGCCCGGACCTGGAGCTTTACACCATGAGCGCAAACGGCACCAACGTTCTCCGCCGGACCGACAGCGGGGGCAACGACATCAACCCGCAGTGGGTCACGCCCTAACCTGTATCGCTTGGTGCTTTTTACCTTCCTCAAGAACTGTCCTGCCCGGCTCCTCGACATTTTTCCAGGAGCCGGGCTGGGCTTTTCCTTCGTGATACCCACACTCTTCTTGTCCTATGAAACACACCCTGTCCTACCTCATCACCGCGCTTGTGCTGGTCCTTTCCTGGGGCATCCCGGTTTTCGGAATCATCCGCAACAGGTTGGACCCCACCCCCATGAGTGCCCTGAACGTGCCATACGGGTTTCTGGCAGGTTGCATTATCCACGTTATCTTGCTTGTTGCTTGGATCGGTATCCGTCGAGCTCAGCTCAGCAGGGGAGAGGGCGCTTTGTTGGGGGTATCCATTGTTGTGATGCTCGTGCTGACGCTTTTGGCCGAGGGGGGCGGTCTGAGCAAAGCAGCGCCCTAATCATGCGATATGGCACCGCAACATACGTTTGTGTTGTGCTCCGAAATAAAAAACTTGAGCCTGCATACATCTGCATGAAGACCATCATGCCTTGCTATAAAAAAGGCCCCCAACCGCGTTTTTACCTAGTTGGGGGCCTTTTTCTTTGGTTGCCCTACCAGGATTCGAACCTGGAACCTCCTGATCCAGAGTTAGGCCAGAAAACCCCCTTAACTTTTCCCATCACGCGCCAAATCGACCTAAAATCGCCAAAAACGGCGATTTCAATTCTGGTGCCTGCTACTCTATCTGGACAGATTTGGCCAGTTGAAGACAAGTTTTGTTGACATGTTGTTGACGTCAACACAACCTTCCATGAGTAAGCAATCCAAAAAAATTATATCCTGTATGCTAGGCGTTGGTTGAGGCGGTTCAGGAGCAATGGAAGCATCGTGGTTTCTTCGATTCCAAAGCTGACTTGACCGAGAAAGTGAGTGAGGTGGTCCGAGATTGGTTCAGCCCAATGTGCGGAAACAGGGACCTTAGGACTCCACGATGAGCGAACCGGATGAGGACGGCCTTCTCAACAAGCCGTACTCTGGAAAGTAGGGTCTCCCTCTATCGTTACACTTATATTATATTATGCCGTGTCATCTATTATATTATGCCGTGTCATCGGGAGCAAAAACATCTCGGAACGGCCCAAGGTATTTCCTCTCAGGCAACCAATCCGTGATGGCAAACACGATGTCGGAGAACGCTCCGCTAAAATCGTTTTCCAAAGCCTGACGAAAATCTACAGCCGTACGGTGCGGATCATTCGCAAAAGCACCACAGCCCCATGCACCTAGCACCAGTGCTGAATAACCGTACGCCCTTGCGATAGCGAGTACGCGATGAATCCGCTTCTGTAATAGGTCTCCAGACTGCGGTTGGCCAATACGCGGCGCATATGGAGCGGCACATGTAAGGAAGCTAAGCAGCCACGGGTGTGGAAGCTCCGTTCCATCATCGGTGCGAAAGACAGGAACATCCGGTGAATAGATGGCCCAATCGCTAGAATCCGGTTGCGGGCGCTTCCGGTGCTCCTCATACATCGGATCATCGACCAGTGTCAGATATAGAGCACTAGAACGACAGAGTGCCTCCTCCTGCGCTCTGGCACCGTGAAGGAAACCACCACCGGGCTGGATTCCATTGGCAAAATTCAGGGCCAGGGGTCTCAATCCTTGCTCGATGAAGCGTAGTGAAGCTCCCAGGGTTGTTTCATTGGTGACCTGGACCCTTGTTTCCGTAAAGGGGGTGCGCTCGTTACGTGGCAGCTTGGCTTCTGGAGGAATACTCACCTTGACATCACAAGCAGCTTGCACAGCGTCACGCCAATCGATTTCGTGACCGGCTGGGCTGATATAGACTCCATCCCGAGCAGCTTCTACCGCAGACAGGCCGAGTGCTGCAGCAGTATACCTGGGAATGTTCAACTCCCGCCGCCGGGCTGAGGCCATCTGTTCAGAATCAAGACAAGGAAGTATATGTAGTTGACTCATATAATCTTTCAGCAATTAGCGAAGGGCCTTAGGAAGCAAAGGTGATTAAAGCGGGTGTTGTCTGAGCAAACTAAGCAACACCTTGTACAAATCCTCCCCCGATGATTGAACCGCCACTCGCTCTCCTTCAAATGCAAGTAGAAGGTGTGCGTAGGCATCCCGTTGAATTGAACTAGGCGACGCGTCAGTATCCAAAATGAACCGTAACCCTCTGCTCGGACAGGCAATTGGTGACCGCATCGGAGGCCCGATTCGGATGGCTCTCCTGCTAGGCGAGAGTCTCATCGCCTGTAGTGGGCTAGACACCCAGCACATCGCAGCGCAATACCTCGACTGGTACAAGACGGACGCCTTTGACACCGGCCCCATCTGGCATCAGGTCTTTGACCGCGTCAATGCTGGCTCGACTCCTGAAGAAGCAGCCCGCTCGGTGCATGAATCTTCTGGAGGCATGACGGCGGGCACCAACCCTTCCCATCGTGCAACGGCGCTTGGGTGCGCAAGCGTGATCCCCGACGCCGAACTTGCTGACATGGCGCGCCTCGAGGCCAGGCTCACCCACTGGCACCCAGAGGCCGGTGAAGCAGCCGCTGCGACGGCTGTCATCATTCGGAGTCAGCTTTGTGGCGCTTCTCTAGCCGAAGCCGTTCGTACCGCTACA
>JAUIDY010000141.1 GCA_030428385.1 Rhodothermia bacterium
CATGGGAGATGTTTCCTGATTCGAACGGAAGAAATGCGTTGCCCGTGTTGCCCCCCTTTCAAAGGTACCGAGATCCAATGCCAGCCGTTGGGGTTTCGGAGGCGGGTCCTGTTTTGGAACGACTGTCGGCTGTACTGATAGGTATCTGCCAGAATAAACGTGTCTACGGTTGCCATGAGCCCAACATATGCTAATCGGGGCCAATATTCGGGCGGTTGGATAGCTATCATTGACTTACCTCGATTTTTTGTCGGCTTTCCAATGCCCTTTCCTTTCCTTCGATCCCACTTCGTGGATCTCGTATTCCTGACCGAGGTTTCTTCACCACACAACAGCATTTATTCGTTTCTGTATGCTCGCTTTTCTTATCGGCGCTCACGTCTGCTTCTGGACCATCTTCCTAGCCAACCTGGTCTATCTGCGCCGTGCTAAATTTCGCCCTTGCGCTACGTCACATCGTCCTCCTGTTTCAATCCTTATCCCAGCCCGAAACGAAGCCCTCAACCTCCCGCGGTTGCTTGATTCGATACTGGCCCAGGATTATCCAGAAAAAGAAATAATCGTATATGACGATGGATCAGAGGACGAGACCGCATCGATACTTAACTCCTATAAAAACCAAGGGGTTAAATCATTTCGGGGATCGGGCCCTCCTGAAGGTTGGATGGGCAAGGTACACGCACTATTCCAAGCAACACGCCATGCCCAAGGGGAATTAATGCTCTTTCTTGATGCAGATGTACAGTTGCGGCATCCCGAAGCCCTTGAGGTTTTGGTGGAACGCTTCTATGCACATCCGGAATCGACGGTCCTTACGGTACTCCCCGAATTACGGGGGGGCGGACTCTTGCAGGTAAGCCTGGTGCCTCATACCATCCTCACAGCCCTTCCCTGGCCCTTGGTTCGTCTGTTGCCCTTCTCCTCACTGGGTGCCCTCAATGGGCAGGCGTGGCTTATCTCCGCAACAGATTATCGACGCCTTGAGCCTCATCAGGCCGTCAAGAATGAAATCCTCGAAGATGTACTTATCGGCCGCTACCTCAAAAGAAATGGACTTGTCCCGGTGCTGTATGATGCGAAGGATGACCTGACCGTTTTTATGTACCGCTCGATGGGAGAAGCATGGCGTGGCTTTCGGAAAAACGCATATTTACTGGCTGGAGGTCGTTTTTATACCTTTCTCCCGTTGTTTGTTTTTTATTTCCTTGCCTTCACCGCAAGCGTGGTATTTTCGCCTTGGCTCCTACTTTCTTTATACTTGTTAAAAGCCGCGACGGATCGATTTAGCCGTTTTCCGTTCTGGGTCTCACTCCTTGCTCCACTTTCATTTCTTCTTGGCTCCGTGTTGCAGCTTGATTCTGCCATAAGCCATTGGAGCGGGCGGGTAGCCTGGAAGGGGCGATCTGTCCTTCGCTCCCCGCATTCTTGAAGGTATGACATGGCTCCTACTCAAAATATCATCAAGCCGCCTCCCCTCTTTCCCGGCGACACCATTGGGATAGTGGCCCCTTCAAGTCTCCCACAAGAATTACAACATATTGAAGAGGGAATTGCGTGCGTTGAAGCACTGGGATTTAACGTCTTAAAAGGCAGCCATCGCTGGACGCCACAAGGGTATCTTGCCGGAAGCGATACGGAACGCGTATACGAATTAAATGCCATGTTTGGCAATCCCGACGTAAAAGCACTTTTTACAATCCGAGGTGGGTATGGGGCCATGCGTCTCCTTCCTCATATCAACTACAACGTAGTCCGACAAAACCCCAAACTTCTTATTGGCTATTCTGACATTACAGCCCTCCACTTGGCCCTGTATAAATATGCTGGCGTAACTAGCATTTCTGGGCCAGTGTTGGTGGAGTGGAGGAACGAACACCCTGATTCCGTCCAACACGCACTACATTTAGCAAACGGAGCTGTTTTTTCACCTCTCGAAAACCTCAATCAAGCTCCGCTTATCCCGCTGCGTCCTGGTATTACCGAGGGCCCGTTGATTGGGGGGAATCTAGCGATGGTCACCCGTCTTCTCGGCACCCCTTTTTTTCCGGATCTTACAGGTGCCCTGCTTTTTCTGGAGGATGTAGGAGAACGTGTGTATCGCATCGATGCGATGCTCTCTCAATTAAAGCTCGCAGGTGTCTTTGAGCAAGTCGCTGGGATTGTGCTAGGCCAGTTTACAGGTGGGATTGAACCACCAGGGCGACGGTCCCTTTCCCTTCATGCTGTGTTTGAGCATTTTTTTGCTGCCTCGACATATCCTGTTGTAACAGGACTACAATACGGGCATATTTTCCCGCGAATTTCCATTCCGTTCGGGTCCAGGGTTCGTTTGGATGCCACGGGTATCCATGCCCAACTCGATATGCTTGAACCCGTGGTGGCAAAGGTTTCTTCTTGAGCTTTTCAGTTGGTTTTATTCCGGCATCTCCTTAGCATGCCTCAACCTGTTCCACCATCACCTTATGCCACCGTGTCTGATCCTCATGCCTCCTTGTTGCAGCTTGCTGTGATGGCCTCAGGTGGTGGAACCAACTTTCAGGCTATCATCGATGCCGTTGAAGCGGGCACCCTTTCGGCAGAGTTGGTTCTGTGCATCAGTAATAACCCCGAGGCCGGCGCATTAGAACGCGCCGTACACCATCAAATACCAACATGTGTCCTCGACCCCGGCCTATTTCAGGAAGACGCTCGGTATGAGGCAACGTTACTTGACGTTTTACAGGATTATGGGGTCACTTTTATTGCCCTCGCTGGTTATATGCGCAAAATACCGGTTGGCATCGTACGTGCCTTTCAAGGACGAATGGTGAACATTCATCCTGCCTTGTTGCCCGCTTTTGGTGGAAAAGGGATGTATGGAAGACGTGTTCATCAAGCCGTGCTCGACTATGGGGCTCAGTGGACAGGTGCCACGGTTCATTTAGTCGAAGAAGAGTATGATACAGGTCCTATCGTACTTCAAAAACCCGTCGCCGTACTGCCCGATGACAACGCTTCCACGCTTGCGGCGAGGGTGCTTGAGGTCGAACATGTCTTGTACCCTGCCGCCTTGCAGTTATTCGCAGAAGATCGACTCATACGGGTGGGGCGACGGATGCTTGTCCGCCCTTCCACTGATACTTAAGGCTCCCACAACCCTTGCCTTTAGGCTTTTTATATGATTTCAACGAAAGAACTTCCATCGCCGGAAGATCGGTACCCCGTTCGCCGCGCCCTCTTATCGGTTTATGACAAAGCTGGCCTAGTCGACTTTGCCCGTGTATTGGCGGATCAGGGCGTAGACCTGGTTTCGTCTGGTGGCACTGCTCGCACCTTGCGAGAGGCCGGACTTCCTGTATCGGATGTTGCAAACATCACTGGATTCCCTGAAATCCTAGATGGGCGCGTGAAGACCCTACATCCTGCGATTCACGGGGGCTTGCTCGCCCGCCGAACAGATCCCGCCGATCTGAAGCAGCTTGAGGAACTTGAAATACCTCCGTTCGACCTCGTGGTCGTGAACCTCTACCCCTTTGAAGAGGTGGTTGCCAACACTGATGTTTCGGAAGCCGAAGCGATTGAGAACATTGACATTGGAGGCCCAGCCATGGTGCGGGCCGCAGCGAAAAACTTCTTTTTTACAGCAGTCGTCACTTCCCCCTCTGATTATGCAGCCGTAGCCAACGAAATGACCGAAAACGAAGGCACCCTGGGCATGGCGTCCCGTCGTGCTCTGGCCCTCAAAGCTTTCGAACGAACCGCCGCCTATGACCAAGCCATCGTAGCACATTGGTCGACCCCTTCTTCTCCAGTTGAAACTACACTGCCCGATACTTTTGCTGTCCAATTGCCTCGGGTTGCCACGTTACGCTATGGCGAAAATCCGCATCAACAGGCTGCACTCTATGGAGATCCGTTGCAACACTTTACCAAGTTGCATGGAAAAGACCTTTCCTTTAATAACCTCATCGACCTCAGTGCAGCGCTAGCCTTAATTGAAGAATTTAGGCACGAGGATCCGACCTGTGCCATCCTCAAGCATACCAATCCATGCGGAGTAGCCGTATCAAATAAGCTACTTGAAGCCTACCATCAAGCCTTTGCCACCGACCGGCAATCTCCATTTGGTGGGGTCGTGGTTGTTAATCGTCCCCTTGACCTCGAAACGGCGAAAGCCATCAACGAGATATTTACGGAGCTTATCATCGCGCCTGCCTTTGAACCCGGTGTGTTGGCATTCTTACAACAGAAAAAAAACAGGCGTCTCATCCAAAACCATGACCGGAAAAAGGCAGGTCCATCCTTAAATGTCCGAAGCGTGATCGGTGGCTTCCTCGTTCAGGAACAAGACCCAACTATAGGTGGCCGAGAAGAGTCGTTTCAATCGTATCGTGTGGTCACCCAGCGAACGCCCAGCGAGCAAGAATGGCAAGATCTCGACTTTGCCTGGCGGGTGTGTAAACATGTAAAAAGCAATGCGATTGTCTATGCCAAAAACCGCGCAACTTTAGGCATTGGTGCTGGTCAGATGAGCCGGATAGATGCCTCCGAGATCGCCGTCGCAAAAGGGAAAAAGTCGGGACTCGATTTTAAAGGTGCGGTCGTTGCCTCCGATGCGTTTTTCCCCTTCGCAGATGGCCTTATTGAGGCAGTAAGGAGTGGGGCCCGTGCCGCCATCCAGCCGGGTGGATCAATTCGTGATGATGAGGTGGTGGCAGCCGCTGATGAACATGAAGTAGCCATGGTATTCACGGGGAAACGACATTTTCGGCATTAACCGTAGAATTCTTTTGCTCAAACCCGCCGATTCACCCGCTCAAGCCTTACATTCTCGAAAATTCACGTTATTGCGGACCAATAGGGAACAAAAACATCCCTGAAGGACCATTTAAAGCGTACCCTCCCACCTTTCCCACTCCTCTCACCAAACCTGATCACGAAGCCCCACCTACATGGCTTTCTTAACCTTTTCGTCGGATGTTGCCATTGATTTAGGTACGGCGAATACCCTGATTTACATTCGTGGAAAGGGCATCGTTTTGAACGAGCCCAGCATTGTGGCAGTGCATCGCAATACGAGGAAACCCATTGCGATTGGTCTTGAAGCGCTCCAGATGCATGAGCGCACCCACAAGGATATTGAAACCATCCGCCCTCTTAAGGATGGTGTGATCGCTGATTTTGAGGTGGCGGAGCAACTCATTCGTGGGCTCATCCAGAAAGTCCAGAAGAGTTGGTTTACCTCCATTCGCCGAATGGTCGTTTGTATCCCCAGCGGCATCACGGAAGTAGAAAAACGAGCAGTTCGCGATTCGGCAGAACATGCCGGAGCTAAACAGGTGCATCTCATTGCTGAACCCATGGCTGCCGCCATCGGTATTGGGCTTAATGTAGCCGAGCCTGTTGGAAACATGATCGTAGATATTGGAGGCGGGACCACCGAAATCGCGGTTATCGCCCTGTCAGGAATCGTAATTGACGAATCGATTCGTGTGGGCGGTGATGAGTTGGACAATGCGATCTTGCAGTACTTCAAGCGGAATCACAACCTTCTGATCGGGCATCGAACAGCAGAACGGATCAAATGCGAAATTGGCAGTGCGGTAGAGCTCGACCCCGAGTTGGAGCTGTCGGTTAAGGGGCGTGACCTCGTGAGTGGCATCCCCAAAGTCCGGACCATCTCCTCAGAAGATGTGCGGGAGGCGTTACGAGAACCAGTGGGACAAATTACGGCGGCAGTCCTCCGCTGTTTGGAACGAACGCCTCCGGAACTTGGCTCTGACATTCTCGAGCGTGGCATTATGGTTACGGGAGGCGGAGCGATGCTAAAAAGTCTTGATACCCTCATCCGAAGCCGGGTCGAACTGCCCGTCTACATCGCAGAAGATCCCCTGACTGCGGTCGTCCGCGGTACCGGGAAAGTGCTTGAAGATGTAGAGATGTATAAAAGGGTTCTTCTCTAGTCTTGCCGCCGAAACTGACACGGAGGTGCTGTTATGCCCTTTCGGCTTTGGGATCGCCTACGCGACTGGGTCGTGCTCTTCGTGTTGCTTAGTGTTTCACTTGGCGTCATGTTAACCCTCAATACTCCCATGCTCCGTGCCTTTAGGAGCGTGGCGCTTGAAGTCACTGGTTCGGTGGAAGCACGCTTTGCATGGGCGGGAAATTTCCTACGTGCCCTCGATGAAAACCAGGTCCTTAGGGAATCAAACATTGCCCTTTCGAGCGAACTGGCGCGCTCTCGAGCCGCCCATCTTGAAAATGAACGCTTACGCTCACTGTTGGACTTCCGTGACAGCACGGCGTATCCATTGCTGCCTGCGCGTATTGTTACAAAAGATATTTTTCGCCAAGAGAATAACCTGACGATAAATGTGGGACGGCTAAATCAGGTGGAAGAAGGGATGGCGGTAATCGACGAACGGGGTATCCTCGGCAAAGTCATACTGGTAAGTGATCATTACAGCCGGGTCATGCCATACCTAAATACCGATTTCCGGGTACCTGCCAAAATTGAGCCCCTCGGGGCGGCGGGTATCCTACGCTGGCAAGGCACCAATCCCGCTCAGCTATTGCTCGAGCATATCGTCAAAACCGAGCGTGTGCAGAATGGACAACTGGTGGTCGTAAGTGATGAGAGTTCCGTATTTCCTAGTGGATATCCCATTGGCCACATCGACTCATTTGCAACGCAGCCGGGCCGAAATGCATACGAAATATTTGTAACCCCATCTGCATTTCTTCATAACGCAGAATATGCGTTCGTTGTGAAAGAATTACCTTCGGCCGAATTAGGCGCTTTAGAGGCCCAGACGGCCCCTTAATCGTATCTCCCATATGCCCCATCCCCTGCGACTGCTTTTCTTTTCTCTTTGTAGCGCCTGGTTCGTGGGAATTGGTCAAATTAGTGCCCAAGACTTGCGTAATCTCACTCCGCAAATTGATGCGCTTATTGAGGCCCCCGCTTATGCAGACGCTTGGTGGGGAATCGACATCATTAATTTGCAGACGCAAGAGGTGCTGTATCAACGCAATCCCGAGGTAAATTTTATACCGGCCTCCAATGTCAAACTATTTACGACGGCGGCCGTGCTCGATCAAAAAGGCGTAGGCTTTCGTTTTGCTACAACCCTGATTGCCACAGGTATTGTCCAAAATGATACCCTGAAAGGTGATCTTATAATACGGGGTGGTGGCGACCCAACGATCGGAAAAACCAGATACCCCCGTGACCCAACCCAACTTTTTAAACAATGGGCTGATTCGCTGAAGGCCGCAGGAATTCGTCATATTGAGGGTGATCTGATCGGAGATGACAACCGCTATTCGGACACCCACTTGGGGCATGAATGGAGTTGGAGTGACCTTCGATATTATTATGCCCCGGAGATATCCGCCCTTTCGTTCAACGACAACGTGGTGGACTTTACGATTCAGGCCCGACAGCAAGGTCAAGCAGGTCTCGTGTCGTGGCGTCCTTCTACGTCCTATGTCGAGGTTGAAAACCAAACCCAAACCGGACCTCCTAATTCCCGGCTCGAAGAAGGCTATGATCGGCCCCTCGGCACGAACCTAATCCGCCTTTCGAGCATCGTCCCACAAGAAAGTACCGATCGGGAATCCCTATCCGTATCAAACCCGACGTTATACTTTTGCCACGTGCTCAAGGAAACGTTTCTCAACGAAGGGCTGACCATAAGCGGAGCACCCCTTGACATCGACGACCTTCCCATCGATCGTATCCCAGAGGACAGTCTGCTCGTTGCGCAGTACGTGCACGCTTCCCCTCCACTCGGAGAACTGGTACAGCTGGCGAATAAGGACAGCCACAACCTTGTTGCTGAATTACTCCTTTGGTCTATCGGCACGGAAATCGAAGCAAAGCCCTCCCCCCTGACTCAGCCATCTGATCAGCGGGGACTGAACGCCGCAAAGCATACGTATGCAGAAGCTGGTATTGATACAAGCAGGCTTTACCTGGTGGATGGTTCCGGGCTATCTCGGCATAACCTAGTTACTCCATCCATGACGACCGCATTGCTTTCGTATATGTGGCGTCATCCTTCGGAATCAATCCGGGACGGCTTCTTTTCTTCGCTCTCCGTAGGGGGTGTAGACGGCACGTTGCGCCGCCGTTTTCAACGGGGTCCGGCACATCGAAAGGTTCGCGCTAAAACAGGTTCTATGAGTTATGTCGTGACAATAAGTGGATACGTGACCACGCAGGACGGGACTCCACTCGCGTTCGCCTTTTATTGTAATAATTTCTCCGTCCCAAACCGTATCGTTCGTCAGACCCAGGACCAGATCATTGCAATTCTTGCAGACCTTTGATCCCATGGTTTAAAAGTAACGATATCTTTGGGAAGAGAAACTTGGTATGCACCTTTTTTTGAAGCCCAGAGAAAATTATTTCGTAACCGCGAACCCTGATTTGTTTTTTTCGTGTATAGGCGCCATCAAAAGTTTTAGGAGTATTAATGCATCAAAAACAATCTCCCATCATCCACGGCACGACCGTCGTTGGAATTCGTCACAGAGGCAAGGTTGCCCTCGGATCGGATGGACAGGCGACCATGGGCAATACGGTTATGAAACACAAAGCCCAAAAGGTACGGCCGCTGTATCAAGGCAAAATTCTTGCTGGTTTTGCCGGGGCTACCGCCGATGCCTTCACCCTCTTTGAGCGGTTTGAAGAAAAGCTGCAACAGTATGGTGGAAATGTGACTCGGGCGGCCGTGGAACTAGCAAAAGCATGGCGAACTGATCGCTATCTCCGCAGACTAGAAGCTTTACTTGCCGTAGGAGCCCCAGAACGCCTCCTCTTAATAAGTGGAAGCGGTGATGTTATTGAACCCGACGACGATATTGTGGCTATCGGCTCAGGAGGAGCCTATGCCCTGGCCGCAGCCCGCGCAATGATGAAACATGACGTCGCCCTTTCGGCGAAACAAGTCGTTGAGGATGCGCTTTCCATTGCAGCTGACATTTGCATCTATACCAATCACAATACTACAATCCTAGAAATCGACGCCACCGAAAACGGGTTGTAATTCTTACTTTTCCTTTCACTGATTCCTTTTCTACTGTCATGCGGTATTCTGGTCCTGAGAAAGACGGGGCGCGCACCCCTGTCCTTCGAGCAGCCCTGTACATTGATTACGAAAACCTCTACGCAGCTTTTTTTCATCGTATCAATCAACGCGAACACCCCGATGAACTGATTAATGAAGTCCTCGAAGAATTGCGGCGATACCTTTTGGATGAGTTTAACACCCAGGCCACGTTGTCGCGAGCCTATGCTGACTTTGCCGACCTAAGAGGGAATGGGCAGTTCATTCAGCGTGCTTTGTACATGCAAGGAATCGAGACACGGTTTGTGCCTTCTACCATGCAACGCAACGCCGCCGAGATTCAACTCTGTGTGGATGCCATGGACGATCTTTATAACCGTTCAGACATCCGTAATTTTGTGATCGTAACGGGTGACCGCCCATACCTCCCTCTCATTCAGCAAATTAAACGCAACGGGGGCCAAGCCCTCGTCGTTACCCTACAGCCACCGGCTTCCACCAACAATTTGCAATACATCGAAGATGATGTATTTCTAAATGTTGCCAATCTGCTGAGTGATGAGACCCGCCGCTCATTGTCGAGCGATGCATCGACGCCGCGTCCTCGGAATGGGTATGCTTCGCCCCCAACGCCGAGACAGGCACCGGAGCGTCCAGAACCGGTCGAGTATCACGCGATAGAAAGTTCAGGTGCGAAGCAAACCCTTCAGATCATTCAAGAACACTTCGGCCAATATGAAGAGGTGTATTTAACCCCTCTCCTGCGGAAGCTATCGGAAGTGCTCGATGAAACCCATTTTGATCCCAAGTCTCTCATTAGCGAATTGGAAGACGCAGGCGTGGTTTGGCTCGAAAAAAGACGAGGCTTTCCCTACGACTATACGGTGCTTCTGCTTGACCCCAATCACCCCGATGTGAAGGAAGGGGAAAAGAAGCTTGAACGTCCTGCTCCCGACGCATACGATGATGAGTACGACGATGAGGCTTATGATGAATATGAAGAAGGTTATGACGGCTATGACGATGAGGAATTCGAGGACGAGGAATATGAAGATGAAGAAGCCGATTAATACCTGGTAACTAACATACGTCTAATGCGCTTTCGTGCGTAAGAAACAGGGTGCTTTCCGCTTCTTGTTGTGATGTCTATGGAACATGAACAGACCCCCCGCGAAATTGTCGCGGAACTAGATAAATATATTATTGGACAAGATGACGCGAAGCGTACGGTCGCAATTGCGCTTCGCAATCGCTGGCGTAGGCAAAACGCACCTCCCGAAATCCGGGAGGAGATCATGCCTAGCAATATCATCATGATTGGTCCAACAGGCGTGGGGAAAACCGAAATCGCACGCCGCTTAGCCAAGCTCGCTCGTGCCCCGTTTATCAAAGTGGAAGCGACAAAATTCACGGAAGTGGGCTACGTAGGGCGCGATGTGGATAGCATGATCCGCGACCTGACAGATATTGCCGTTAACATGGTGCATGAAGAGCACCAGGTGGTTGTTCAGGAAAAGGCCCAAGTCCTTGCGGAAGAACGAATCCTTGATCTCCTACTCCCCTCCAGCAAACCCAAAGCTTCTTCTACGTCGGGACCAGGATTTGTAATAACGACTCCCGACGAGTCAACCGACTCCAATGGGGACCCTTCTCCTGGTGAACGGTCGCGTGAGCGGTTTCGCACCATGCTTCGCGAGGGCAAGCTTAATGACCGCATGGTGGAAGTGGAAGTGGCATCGGATAGTTCACCCATGCTTCAGGTTTTTGGCCCGATGGGAATGGAAGAGATGGGCATGAACCTCCAGGAAATGTTTGGCAACCTGGGGAATAAGCGCAAAAAGAAACGCCGCGTGGCTGTGGATGAAGCGCTCGAAATCTTAGTGCAAGAAGAAGCACAAAAGCTGATTGATATTGAGGATGTTAAGAAGGATGCGCTCAATCGCGTGCAGCAATCAGGCATCGTTTTTATCGATGAGATCGACAAGGTAGCAGGCGGGGCCTCCCGAAGCAGTGGCCCCGATGTCTCGAGAGAAGGCGTCCAGCGGGACTTACTCCCCATCGTGGAGGGATCAAACGTCACCACAAAACATGGAATGGTTCGAACAGATCATATTCTGTTCGTTGCAAGTGGGGCATTCCACGTGTCCAAACCAAGCGACTTGATCCCCGAATTGCAAGGGCGTTTCCCGATTCGGGTCGAACTAAAAAATCTGACCGAAAACGACTTCTACCAGATACTAACGCAGCCAAAGAATGCTTTGCTGAAACAGTATCAGGCAATGCTTGAAGCCGAGGAAGTTACGCTTACCTTTACCGACAAAGCCGTCCGAGAAATTGCACGCACAGCGGCTCAGGTAAACGATGAAGTGGAAAATATTGGCGCTCGGCGTTTGCACACCATCCTCACCACCCTGCTAGAAGACATTCTTTTTAATGTCCCCGATCATGTCCCTGAAAATGCGCTCGAGGTTGACGCAGCTATGGTTCGTGAAAAAGTACAGGCCATCGCTCAAAATCGAGACCTGAGCCATTATATCCTCTGACCCTACCCCGCACGCCCGTGGCCCTTGTCACGCGCACGTACGATCTTACTGACCCCGACGCCCAGGCACGATGGCAGGCGTTATGGGTATTATCACCTCAACGTACGCCCTTCTCCGCATTGCCCTACCTGGTTGCTACCTCGGAAGTTTACCAACTCCCGGCACGCATTCATTTTGTACAAAACGATGGGGTCGATGAAGCAGGACAGGTCGTATTCGTCAAAAAGAAAGGCCCCTTTAGGCTAGGAGTTATTCCGCCCCTCATGCCTTACTCACCGCTGCTTCTCCGTGATGAATTACACGAGCCATCGGTACTAGCAGGCCAGTCTCCCTTCGACCTATTACTCGAATCACTGAGTACTTCGTACCACGCAGCTTCTTTTTTTTGTAATGCAATAACGGATGTAAGGGCGGGAAAATGGCGCTCTTGGACGATACGGCCGTTTTACACCTATACTATCCCCTCGTTTTCTTTGTATCCAGGGATTTCTGCATGGTCAAAAAAGGGCGCGCGTCATGTTTTTCGTAAGCATAAAGCATCCTATTCGCTTAAGTCTTTAGACTGTGCAGATGCGGTGGTTGCGCATTGTTCACAAAGTTATCAACGAAACAATCGCACCATTCCAGGGGGAGAATCATCCCTTCTGCTTTTACTCGAATCGCTGATTAATAGCAATTTGGTTCACCTCTATGGCCTGGAAGAACAAGAAACGCAACGCTTGGAGGCTGCGCTGGCCATTCTTCAGGATGGACGTACGGCGTGTTATTGGTTGGGTGGTAGCCTCCCTGGACCTGCTATGACTGTATTATTGGGTACCCTTATTCTCAAGTACCAGGAAGATGGATTTCAGGACTTCGATCTGGTAGGAGCCAACACCCCATCTATTGCCGCATTTAAACGGAAGTTTGGCCCCACCCTTTCACCGTACTTCCATTTTGAGCGCATCATGCGCCCGGAGCTACGTCTATTGTCCGCCCTCAAAAGATTGGTCTCGCACCGTTCGGCCTGATCCATGATTTTATCTACGGAAAAGGACAAGGTTGACACCCCTTCATGGTGGATCCCAGTTGGTGTTGCCTTGGGGACGTTGGGACTCTATTTCTTGCGATTTGGTTATGATTTCGGTTGGAGCGACCAGGACGAGTTTATTCCCTACCTCAAGCATTTGCTCGACCCGTCGCTATACCAAAATGATTGGTTTGTATCAGCCCAGGCATCAGGATTTAACGTTCGCACTTATTTTATTTACGGCCTCTTTCTTCCGGCAAAAATACTTCCCGTAGCCAGTGTGTTTCTCATCGGGTATGTGATCAGTTTTATTGCAATTGCTTGGGCGCTTTTTCGGCTGGCGTGGAATTTTTCAAAGCACGCTGCTTTGTCTGCCGTGTTTGTTGTACTTGTCCTTGTTTTCACCCCCCAATGGACACTCGGGGGGAATGACCTTGTCCAT
>JAUIDY010000142.1 GCA_030428385.1 Rhodothermia bacterium
AGCGCGTGCGCATGGTTTTGGCAGGTCTGGTGAGAGTGACATCATACCAGACGCTGACGGGCTCTTTTCGTTTTCATGAACCAAGGATCACTAATTCCTCAACGGTTTCTAAAAGTATCAAGCCTGTGGGAAAACAGTAGCGACAAAAGAGAAAAGATTGAAGGTCGTCTCGTGATTAAGAATCCGAACGGGAAGAAAATTGGAGAAAGCGTACATTCGTTCTCGATTTCTGAAAACGGAACCCACCGATGGCATGTAAACGTTGATGTAATTAACGTTACGGCTGGTGCTGGGAGGTATTCATTTTCAATGCAATGTCGAAGGACACCTGAATCAAGGTGGAGAACAGTTGCTGTGTCGCCCTTATATCTGGCATTTGAGCATGTAGAGGGTGCAAAATCCCTGCTGTTAAATCGAATAGAAGACGATTAGCATGAAGAACCATAGCTCATCCGATAGTGACCTTGCCGACCTTACCAACGGCGACGGAGCCGAGGGCGAACCATCCATCCTCGACCTGCGCGAAAGCGGCACGCACGTAGACCCGCATCCCAAGCCCAAGAAGAAGCGCAAACGCAACGGGCCGCTCATCATCAATGGCACGTTTGAAAGCGTAATTGACGCGGCTATGCGGGACGACGATTAGCACGGCGCAACATAGAAATGCATACCATGAGGGGGCCTTAGCGCCCCCTTTTTCATTGCCGTTGGTCCCAACTCGTATATAGTTGCCTGGGCAAATCCGACACCACCTCATACACATCTCTATGCCCCTGGTGTAAGCGGTAGGTTGAGGCAAGCACCCTCTGGCGTGTTGGGGCCATTTCATGGGGCGCAAGGCGGGTGCGTGTCGCGTTGGGTGCGAAGTCAAGTTTTTCTGAAACCTGCTTCCCTCGTTCCTTGGTGAACACGGCCGACGCAACAAACAACGGCAGGCATTACGAGACCATACTGATAGATAAAGGATACACAACCGATGGACAGAGGGCACACGGTAGCGGAGTCGTTTCAGAAGACGGAAGCAACCCTTCACTTTCTGATGGAGGCCTTCCGGGAGGTGCTCGCCGAGGTAGGGGCAGCGGATGTGGCCCAGTACCTCCCCTGGTTCTCTGAGAGCGACCCTCCCAACGACTTGGCGTTTCCAGATGCTCGGGCCGAAGCGTGTATACAGGCCTACTCCATCTCGCTTCAGTTGCTGAGCCAGGCCGAGGAAAATGCGGTTGCGCAGCACCGTCGGCTGATTGAAAGCACCAGCGAGTTCGCTGAGGACGCGGGTTCGTGGGACCAGATGCTACAGCGCGCTGCCGCGACAGGTGCCACGCCCGAGGCGTTGGCGGCGATGCTGGCGACGCTACGCATTGAACCGGTGCTGACGGCGCATCCCACCGAAGCCAAACGACAGACCGTACTCGAGCATCACCGGATGCTGTATCGCCTGCTGGTTGAGCTGGAAAACACCATGTGGACCGATGCGGAACGCACTGCGCTGCGCGACCAACTCAAAGCGTGCCTCGAACGACTGTGGCGCACCGGGGAGATTTTCCTCGATAAGCCCTCGCTCGCCGATGAGCGACGCATCATCCTGCACTATCTGGAGCACGTCTTCCCCAACGTGCTGCCGCGAACGACAAGTCGGCTCCGAGCGGCCTGGCAACGGGCGGGCTACGCCCCCTCGCTGCTGGGTACACCGGACCAGCTCCCCAGGCTGCACTTTGGCGATTGGGTGGGCGGTGATCGCGACGGGCACCCTGGGGTAACGGCGGAGGTTACCGCTGAAACAGTACAGCTCTTTCGTGAAGCAGCGCTCAAGCTCATCGACCGGCACCTGCAGCAGCTTGCCGTACGCCTCAGTCTCTCGGAACGGCGTCAGGAAACGCCCAGCCTGGTCGCCACGCGCATCGCGGCGTTGGCTGGGCTGCTCGGTCCAGCAGGCGCATCGGCCACAGACCGCAATCCCGAAGAGCCCTGGCGCCAGTACGTCAACCTGATGTGTAAGGCACTGCCGTGGCCCGCTTCCACCATGCCGTGGCAGTTCGACACCTCCGACGCCCTTGCTGCCGAACTGTATACGCTGCGTGCTGGCCTGGTCGCCGTTGGTGCCGAACGCCTTGCACACGTTGATGTTGATCCGTTGATCACGCTGGTGGAAACGTTCGGTTTTCATCTCGCCACGCTTGATGTGCGGCAGAACAGCGCCTTCCACGACCGGGCGCTTGCGCAACTGCTCGCGGCTGCCGGGGCCGAGGATGCTGCGGCGTATCCACGCTGGACACCCGCGCAGCGTCGGGCTGTGCTGGAGCGCGAACTGGCAACACGACGACCGTTTACCGCACCCAAAGACGTTGAGGGTGCCGAAGCTAAAGCTGTGCTTGAGGTCTATCAGGTGCTCGCGACATATCACGCACGGTATGGACGCGCAGGGCTGGGTGCCCTCATTGTCAGCATGACGCGCAGCGCCGAAGACTTGCTGGCCGTCTATGTCCTCGCCCGGGACGGCGGATTGCTCGTACGCGACGGTGCCGAGTTGTACTGTCCGCTTGAAGTTGTTCCGCTGTTTGAGACGATTGATGACCTGGAGCGTGCGCCAGCGGTGATGGACGACTACTGGTCCCATCCCGTGGTGAAGCGCAGCCTTGCACACCGCACCAGCGAAGGGGGCACACCTGTACAGCAGGTGATGATCGGCTATAGCGACAGTTGCAAGGATGGCGGCATCGTATCGAGCATGTGGAGTCTGTACCGTGTCCAGCGTCGGCTGGCCGATGTCGCCGCGCGCCACGGCATCCGCGTGCGGTTTTTCCACGGACGCGGTGGCACCATCGGGCGAGGTGCCGGGCCCACCCACCGCTTCGTCCGTGCCTTGCCCCCCGGTACGTTGGGAGGCGATTTGCGGCTCACGGAGCAAGGCGAAACCATCTCTCAGAAATATGCCAACCAGGTCACGGCTGCGCATCATCTGGAGTTGCTCACCGCTGGCGTGTTCGCAGCCACTGTGGCCGACCAAGCGGGACGCACCGACCCGCCCGCCCTGGTTGCCATTATGCAGAAACTCGCGGCGTTCAGCCGTACGGCTTACCGCTCCTTGCTCGACGCTGAGGGCTTCGTCACGTTTTTCAGCCAGGCCACGCCGCTGGATGCCATCGAAGCGAGCCGGATCGGCTCGCGTCCGGCGCGGCGTAGCGGCAAGCGCACCCTGGGTGACCTCCGCGCGATTCCGTGGGTGTTCGCGTGGAATCAGTCGCGCTTCCTCATTCCTGGCTGGTATGGCCTCGGCTCGGCCCTGCGCACGTTATACGACGAGGCACCGGAAGCTTTCACCAGGATCGTCGAGGCGAAGGCAGAGACCGCCGCGCGCTGGGCTCCCGTGCACTACCTAATCAGCAACGCGGCGACCGCGCTGATGACCAGCGCACCCGCAATGATGGCTCGCTATGCCGAGTTGGTCGATGACCGTGCGCTCGCCGAGCGGCTCATGCAGCAGATTATGGACGAGCACCGCACCACCCGCGAGATGCTTGAAACCATCTATGGCGGCCCACTCCGTCAGGCGCGCCCCCGGATTCAACAGGTCATCGACCGTCGGCATCAGGCGCTGGTACCGCTGCATACCCATCAGATCCAGCTCCTGAGGCCGTGGCGTGAAGCCGTGGCGCAGGGCGAGACGGGTCCAGGGATCGACCGACAGCTTCAACAGGTCCTCCTGTCGGTCAACGCCATCGCGTCTGGGCTAGGCACCACCGGGTAGGCAGCCCGGACCGTGTGCCAAAAGAGAAGGAGCCCCGCTCGGTGAAAGCGGGAGCACGCTGCGTTGTTGACCGACGGCTGCCTAAAACCGATAGACCCCCGAGAGTACCGCGTAGTGGAGCCACGCAAAGTTGTAAACCGACTCCACATCCGCGCCGCCCTCAAGGGCGCGGTAACCGGCGGTGAGCGTCCACTGATCGTTGATCGCGTAACCCAGCTTGAGACCGATGTCGAAGGCACGTCCTGGCCCACCGGCCAGACCCTCAAAATCGAATACGAGATGCCAGGGCTCGGCGAACCGCCAGTCTGCCCCGAGATAAAGCAGCGGCACAAAGCCCACGTCGGTGTCCTTACTCGTGGTGCGGCCCTGCCTCAACTCGATCTTGGCATCCCGGATCTTGGCCGTAAACCCAACCCGCAGTTGCAGCCGCTCACGGTCGAGGAAGCGAAAACGGTAGCCGAGCCGCCAGGAGTTGAACTTGTAGGTCGCCTCAACCGGGTCGCCCGGTACATAGGAGACACGCGCGAAGCTGATCGGACGGGTCAAGGAACCCGTTTCGGTGTAGGCCAGGGGCGCAAGCAAGCCACGCACACTGTGCCGACTATTGAGATTCCAGGTCAGATAGAGCCGGACAGCGGGCCAAGGCCCCTGCCCCGCGAGGTCAACCAGCGAGAACCGGGTGCCGGCATCGGAATTGGGGATCTGGACCTCATTGCGGCTCTGCCATACCGGTCCGGCCTCAAGTTCGATTACGACGCGGGATACGTCTTGTGCCGACGTAGACGCTACCGCTACGCCCATTAACACGACAAGGGCTAAAGGTAGAAGAAGTATGTTTTGATACCGCACCTTGGACCTCCGTCAAAGCACAAATAAAACCGTTGAATTCCTCAATGAACCCGGTCCGACAACCCAAGCCGCGGATTATAAAGTGGGGTGCGACTACGGCATGTCTCAGGGATGGTTCCTACAGGAAGAGGGAGGGGAAAGGCGATCGGCTATATTCAGAAATACGCAAGAAAGGAGCACAAGATCTCACTCCTGAACACACGAATCTCAAGCTGATCCAGCGTAGACCGGCGCTTAATAAACGACAGTGGGCCTGGCGGTTTTCCTGGTTTTGAGCATAGGCGTCTCCATGCATTTTTGTGGTCGCATGGGCCACGGCATATTTGCGCTCACGGTATCATCATCTCACCCCTTCCACGTGCCCTGCGCGACGGCGGGGATAAAGGTGGCAAGGTTGTCGGGTTTCCAATAGATTGTGCGTTCCTGCTCGGCGCTCATGTAGGCGGTCATCAGGATCTCCATGACGTTGAGGCCCGCGTGGAAGTCGAGGTCGGGCTGGCGGCCATCGAGGAAGGCGCGGATCGAACTGTTCCTGTACCGTTGCGTACCGTTTATTTCCGTGAAGCAGCTACCCTAACCCTTCGATCCGTTTATGCCTGCCACCCTCTCTAAAGGCCAAATCGTAAAGGCCGTCGCCGACTTGCCAGAAGACGCCACCGTGGACGATGCTATTGAGCGTCTGCTACTTCTCAGTAAGATTGAGCAAGGACTGGAACAAGCCCAACGGGGAGACACGATCCCGCATGAAGAGGTCAAGCGACGGATCGAAGCGCAGATCGCGTCATGGCAGCGCTAGTTTGGACGCCCCGCGCCTATACAGATCTCGAAGCCATTGGCGCCTACCATGCACAGAGCGCCCCGGGGTATGCAGAACTGCTTGTTCGCAAACTCATGCAAGCCACCGAACGGCTGAAAATATTTCCTGCCTCGGGCCGGATGGTTCCAGAGATAGGCGACGAAAACATGCGGGAGATCATTCATCGTAATTTCCGGATCATCTACCTGCACGTGCCCGAGGAAAACAGGGTGGAAGTGTTGACGGTTTTCCACTCGTCGCGTCAGTTTGGGGCCTTGCCTGGTGAGACGGGACCATAAAAACACGCTGAATCACCTTCAGATTCGCGTTCTGGCATTCACGGTGCGCTGCGAAACCGTTGGGGCATACCCAAAGGTTGGCAGCCCTCATGGCTTGCACTTGATACGAGAACCGTTGTCGTGGTCCATTCCCCTCACCCCTTCCACGTGCCCTGCGCGACGGCGGGGATAAAGGTGGCAAGGTTGTCGGGTTTCCAATAGATTGTGCGTTCCTGCTCGGCGCTCATGTAGGCGGTCATCAGGATCTCCATGACGTTGAGGCCCGCGTGGAAGTCGAGGTCGGGCTGGCGGCCATCGAGGAAGGCGCGGATGAAGTGGCGGTTTTCGCCCTCGTAGCCATACGCGGCGGCTTCGTTGCCCACCACCGGCATCAGTCCCTGCTCGGCGTTTTGCTTTTCTACGAGGTCTTCGCCTTCGTCGCCCTGCACGCGGCGGCTGATGAAGATGTGCGCCCCGCTTGAGAGTGAGTCCGACTTCATCGAATACTCTGGCCCCAACAGTTCCGAACTCAGCCGCAGCCCCGCGCCCACAAAGCTCCACGAGGTGGTTGTCTCGGCGATGAGGGTATTTCCGGCGTCGTCTTCGTACGTAATCGTCGCCCGTGCAAAGTCTTCCGACGGGCGGTTGTGATAGTCCACCTCCGGCCCCATCCACGCGCGCAGGTGGTCGGCATACTCCGGGCGCGACCACTTGAGGCTGGCGATCTGCGCCGACACTTTCACCGGGCGGATGCTGGTGCGCGGCGCGCCCGGCTCAGTGAGCAGGAAGCGGGCGACTTCCACACTGTGGCACATCATGTCGTTCAGCACCCCGCCGCCCTGCAAGTCGCCCTGCCAGAACCAGGGATTGTGCGGGCCGCTGTGTTCTTCGGCGGCGCGGGCCAAGTACGGACGCCCGGTAAGTGCGGCGGCGCGACGCCACAGGATCTCATGACTCCGCACGAGGCTGGGCGTGAAGAGTTGATCTTCGAGGTAGCCGTGCAGCACGTCGGCTTCTTCGACCAGTTCCACCATCCGCAGCGCTTCGCCCACGTTGCGCGCCAGCGGCTTTTCGGAGGCGATGGCGACGAGGTCGGCCCCGGCTTTCCGCGCCTGCACAATTTCTTCCATGTTTTCGATGCGGCGGTGGTTCGGCCCGATGATCCAGATGCAGTCGATCTCGGGCGCGTTGACCATCTCGGTGATGGACCCAAACGGCTTGGCCTCGCCCACCCGGAGCAAACGCGCCAGCGCGGCGGCGTCGGCAGCGTGGTCGAGGTTAGGGCTCCAGATGCCCCGGATATCGGCGTCGCGGACGGCCTGCCAGGAATAGAGGTGAAAGCGCGTCATGAAACCGCTTCCGATGATGCCGACGCCGAGGCGTTTACGCTGCTGCATGAGGTCTCGCATGAAGATGGAAAAGGCGCGAGCCGGAAGCTATTGAATTTCAAGGATCGGTGCAGGATAGGCGGACTTCAATCTACGTCATTAGTGGTGCTTTGCGGTGCGTCCTTGATTTCATCGGGCGTTGGAGGCAAAACAATGACGCACCCGTAAGGGTGCTTATGACACATCCGGAGGATGTGGATGACCACCTATGACGTCCGAAGGGCCAATGACGCAAAGCCCGTCCGCTATGCCACTTCGCCGATGCGCCGCTGGATGGTGTTGTTGAAGATGGCGAGGGTTTGCTTGGCAATGCCGGTCCAGCCGAAGTTGCGCCGGGCGAACCGCGCGCCTTCTACCGAAAGCTGATGGGCCAACTCGTCGTAGAGCATCGGCAGGGCCATCATGGTGCCGTATTCGATGGGGCGGTTGGGGTCGGCATAAAGCGCGTGGCGACCATATTCAATGAGTTCGAACAACCCGCCGTGGATGGTGATGACCGACGGCGTGCCACAGGCCATCGCTTCGATGGCGACCATGCCGAACGGCTCATAGCGCGAAGGCATCGCAAAGACGGCGGCGGCGCGGTAGAAGTTGGCGAGGTCGTCGTCGGCCACGTAGTTCACCCACTTGATTTTGTCGAGGATGCCAAGGTCCTCGGCGTGTTTTTTCAGGCCCGCGACGCCTTCGTCGTCCTGCGCCGAGCCGTCGCCGCCCACCGCCGCGATGAGCCGGGCGTCGGGCACCAGTTGAAACAGCGTTGGCAGCGCCTCCAGCAGCAAGTCGTAGCCTTTGTTGTGTGCCATGCGGCCCAGCGCCAGTACGTCGTGCGGCTGGAACCCGTATTTCTCGCGGAGCGCCTGCTGGTCGCCCTGGCGGATCGGGGAGAAGTTCATCTCGTCCATGCCCGGTGGCACCACCGTCATCATGCGTGGCAGCAGGTCGTATTCCGCCTTCAGTAACTCCGCCTGTGGCTCGGTGGTGGCAACGACGTGGTCGCACATCTGGTAGACCAGGAATTCCTTGCGGATGCGCTCCTCGAAGCGGTAGTTGGCTTCCATCTGCTCTTCGTCCATCCCCTCGCCCATGTTGTTTTGCTTCCACCACCCCAGCGAATGGGGCGTGTGAACATGGGGAATTTCCAGTTCCTCGGCGATTTTTTGCCCGGCCCAGCCCGCGTCCCAATAGTGGGAGTAGACGATGTCATGCTGTCTGCTTTCGCTGCGGATGGCAGCCAGCAGGTTGGTCACGAAATCGCCGATGTGGTCGTGCATGTCCTCCTTGCGGATGAAATCGTCGCCGCCGAAGGGGATGCGCCACACACGCAGGTTGTCATTCACCACATCGTATTCCGGCTGGTCCTCGAACTGGCGCGTGAGCAAATCCACGCGGCAGCCGAGGCGGCTAAATCGCTTCGCCAGTTCCAGCACAAAAACGACCTGTCCGCCCGTGTCGGGTTTGCCCAGTTCGGGTTCGGCAGCGACGTAGCCGTGGAGCGAGATCATCAGGATGCGCTGGGCAGCCATAACAGGGTTCCTCTTTTGAATTTTTTTGAGGGAGAGGGGGTTATGCAACAACATGTAGCGCATGACACGCCCGGATGTACTCCGAGGCCGACCACGCCTGATACGCCTTGCCCATCGGGCGGCCTGTGCGGCCGTGCGCCCATTCATTGAACTCCCACTCATGCACCACGCCCAGCTTGTTCAGTTCGGCGAGGCGGTAGAGTTCTTGCAATGCCAGATCACGCAGGCCCAGCTTGTTGATGAACCGCACCCAATGCCCGCCCACAAACGGCCAGATGCCGCCGTTGTGGTAATGGTGCGGCAGGTTGAGCAGGTTGACGGCATAGTACGAGCGCCAGTCGTCGTCGCCCGAGGTTACCACGGGATACAAATTGGCGATGGGAAAGGGTTCGTTGACGCCCACGCCCCACATAAACCGAAACATCTGGCTGGCCCGCTTCGCGTCGATCACATCATATAGAAAGGCCAGCACGTTGCCAAACGTATCGCAGCGCCAGTTGAAGTCGAACGGGGTGAGTTGGGCCAACAGGTACCGCGCATCGCCGATGGAGAACTGCTGCTCGGCGAACGAGACTGACTGGTAGATGTGCTGCTGCGTGGAAGGCCAGAAGTTGAGCACAATCTCTTGCTTGATGGTACGCGCCCAGCGGAGGTAGTCGCCTGCCCGGTGTTCGTCGCCCAGCATCTGCAAGAGCCGCGCATAACACACATTGCAGCGGTACCACAGCACTTCGTCGTACAGCACGTTGTAGCTGCGCCCAAACAGGTCGGTCCAGTCGCCAGCCTCCGGAATTTCGAGCAGGGCGTCGTTGTTGCTGTCGTGGGCGCTCAGCCAGTCCATGGCGCGCTGGAGCGGCTCGGCATAGTGGCGCAGGAAGTCGTGGTCCTGGGTGCGCGAGACGTATTCGTAGAACGCAATGATTACCCACAGCCCGCTGTCCACCGATGCGATGCCGCCGACGCCCGAGTAGTCTGGGTTCTGATCGGAGATGCGGACGTTGGCGGGAATCTGTCCGTTCGGGGAAATATGATCGAGCAGGGTGACGAACGTTTGTCGCTGGCAGGCATGGAGGGTGTCATCCTGCTTCAGCAGCGGCAGCGAGCCGAGGATGGTGATGGCTCCGTCGCGGGCCCACACGCTGTGGTAGTTCTCGTCCGTGCCCACCACGTCGTTGTCGTCCAGGGAGCATGCCGAAAAGCCCATCGGGGTGATGGTGCGTTGGAGCGATCCGATGGCCTGGTGATAACCCTCGCGGACGAGGTCGGCCTGCTCTGCGGACAGGTGCCCGATGGTTTCATGGCCGCCGGTCCGCATCGTTTCGTAAAGCAGGATGGGCGCAGACGAGTCGGGCAAGTCGCCGGGATGGTCGATGACCTGAAAATGCTGCAAGCCGCGAAGCACGGCAAAGGCACACAGGTCGTCGTGGGAGGCGCGAAACACATCCAGGCCCTGCGTCTGCTCGATCAACTCGGGTTGGGCATTGCCGGTGACGATGCCGCGCACGCCGGGCAGCGTGAACATGGCACTGTCGTTGCCGCTGTCGCCCGCCACCAGCACCTCGGCGAGTGGGATGGCGAGGTGCTTCATCAGCCACCGCAGTGCATTGCCTTTGTTGGCCCATTTCGGCAGGACGTCCAGGTGGCGGCTGCTGGAATAAACCACATGTAGGTCGAGCCCCGTCGCGGCCAGCCCGTCTTTGATGGTGTCAATTTGCTCGGGCGTGGCTCCGTTAAAGAACCAGCTCGACTTAAACGCATCCTGATAATGTTCGGGCTGCCGTGTGATTTCGAAGGGCAGGTCATACATCACGGCTTCGATCTGTGCCACATCCCAGCCATCTTCCAGGATTTCGGTGAACTCCTTCATCACGCAATCCTGGGCTACGTCGAACACGCTGGTCCCGACGCCGCTGATGATGTAGTTGGGGGTGGGCAGCGCCGTTGTTTCCAGCAGGTGCAGCACGTCGTCTAGCATCCGCCCGGTGTTGTAGGCCAACAAGGGGCGTTCATCAGGAGGCCGGGCATCCCAGACGTGCTTGAATTGCTGCGTGGCGTCGTCATTTCCCAGCAAGGTGCCGTCCAAGTCAGAAGTAAAAAAACGAATGGGGTGCGGGGTCGTCACGCGGATGGTTTGGGGTCGTCAATGAACAAAACAAGAAACGAGATAAGATAAAAGCATACTAAGGATTCCGCTCATCCGCCACCGCACCAGGCAGGCGTTACGCAGACGTAAATGTGGTAGCGCTTCCGAGGTCACAAAGGTGTATATTCGAGGACAGATGGCGTCGTCCATCGCCGGAAACAGCCGCTCACCTGTATGTCCAACCGCCCCACGCAGCTCATTCAGGCCCACGGGCCGCACTACAAGCGGCTCGAACGCCTGAGCACATTGCTCGACAGTTCCATCCGCGTGCCGTTCACCGACTTTCGTTTCGGGCTCGACGCGCTGTTGGGGTTGATACCGGGCCTCGGCGATATCATCGGGCTGGTGCTGGCGGTGTATATCGTTTTTTCGGCGGGGTTGCGGTTTAAGGTGCCGCGTGCCACGCTGCTGCGCATGGCGTTCAACGTCGCCATCGACGCGCTCTCGGGCACGGTGCCCGTGCTAGGCGATGTGTTCGACGCGGCCTACAAAGCCAACCGCCGTAATGTGGACTTGCTGCGCGAGCATGTGGGTGTCGATCCGCAGCAGCAGGAAAAAGAAAACGAGCGCTTCGTGTGGGGCGTCTTGCTCGTGCTGATCTTCACGCTGGCGGGGATTTTGGCGCTGGTGGTGGTGATGGGCTGGGGGCTCATGAAATTGTTGGGCGGCGGATGAGGGAATCGCCCGGAAAACGTCGCGTTGGGAAATAGGCGGCCTGTCCGCCGGTGCCCTGACCCCACGATTTCCCAGCCCAATGTATATGCTCCGACTGTTTCTGCTGGCGCTGCTGCTTGTTAGCGTTGTGCCGACCCTCCGCGCACAGACCACCATCACCGTTGATACCCTCTCCGACGACGAGGAGGCCAACGGCAACTGTACCCTCCGCGAAGCCATCATCGCCTCCAACACCAACGCCGCCGTGGATGGCTGCCCGGCAGGCACAGGCGAGGACACCATCACCTTCAGCGTCACAGGGACCATCGAATTGGCAGAACCGCTGCCGCCCTTGCAGCAGACCGCCACGGTGCAAGGTCCCGGTTTCAACGTGCTCACCATCGACGCCAACCAGACGGGGCGTGTGCTTCGGTTAAATGGACAGGGTCACACCCACACCTATGTGGTTTCGGGGCTCACCCTCACAGGCGGCTTGCTGTCGGGAGATGAAGGGGGCGGCATTGAAGGAACGGACGCCACCGTCCACCTTTCGGATTGTGTCATTACGGGCAATGCGGTCACGGGGAGTGTCTTCGGTGGCGGTATTTATTTTGCCAACACCAACGCCACGGTGGAGGATTGCGTCATTCATGGCAATGCAGCAGAGGAACGCAGTGGCGGCGGCATCGCTGTGGGGGCGGTGGGCGGCGAGGAGGTCATCCTCAACCGCGTCTACATTTATGATAACGAAGCGGGAGAGACCGGCGGCGGCCTGATGGTGCTGGGCAACAATGCGGAATCGGTGGCGGTGCGCGTTTTGAATTCCACCATTGCAGGCAACACGGCGGCTGATGGCGGCGGCATCTATGCCAACAAGGCCACGCTCGAAATTGCCAACACCACCATCAGCGGCAACCAGGCCACCCTCAGCGGCGCGGGCATATATTTTACAGGGAGCGGCGGGGCAACGGCCAACCTGCGGCTGTTCAGCACCACCATCACCAATAACGAGGCGGTGTCAGTGGGCGGCGGCGTGCTGGGCACCCGTAGCGGCGTCGTCACGGTGGAGTTGCAGAATACCGTGATCGCAGGCAACACGAGCAACAGCGACCTGCTCGATATCGAGGTGTTCGGAACACTCGTCTCGCATGGGTACAACCTCATCGGCGTAGATACCGGCGACCCCGACTATGTAAGCACCGACTTGCTCGGAACCATCAACGACTACCTGGAACCGATGCTGGGTCCGCTGGCAGACAACGGCGGGCCGTGGCCCAGCCATGCGCTGCTGGCCGGAAGCCTTGCCCTCAACGCAGGAAACCCGAGCGGCTGTATGGGGCCGGATGCTGCGCTGTTGACGAACGACCAGCGTGGGGCGGACCGGGTGCAAGAAGGCCGCTGCGACATCGGAGCGATTGAGACGGGCGATGCAGGCATCGGCACCAACCGCGAGGCCGCCGACATCCCCGTGGGCCATGCGCTCTCGGCGGTCTACCCCAACCCGTTTAACCCGGAGGC
>JAUIDY010000143.1 GCA_030428385.1 Rhodothermia bacterium
GCCGCGCTTGACGCGGAAGAAGCCGCGGTCCTCGCCCCACCAGGTGCCCCAGGAGTTGCGCCCGATCCAGAACTTCTCGCCCTTGTCCTCGCCGTAGCCGACGACGGAGATGGAGTGGACGATCTCGGTGCTGTCGGTGGGGATTTGTAGCATATAGACCGTTTCGTCGAACGACGTGTACGCGTTCACGTCCGGCCCGAATTCCATGCCGGTGCGTTCGAGGAAGTTGACAAGTTCCATTTCGGGGAAACGCTCTGTGCCATTAAAAAGCATGTGCTCCAAAAAATGCGCAAGACCAAGCTGGTCGTCGTCTTCCAGTACGGAGCCGGCGTTAATCACCAGCCGCAATTCGGCACGGTTCATCGGCTCGGTGTTGCGGCGCAGGTAATACACCAGCCCATTGGCCAGCGTGTCGATGCGCACGTTGGTGTCGATAGGCATAAGGTTGGCGGGGGGCGTTTGGTGGGCCTGCGCAGGCGGAGCGGAATCCGAAGCAGACTCGGAGGAGGCACAGGCACCAAGAACCAGGGCAGTAAAGACGACGAAGCAGAGCGTACGCAGCATGGCGAGAACGGTGGGTTTTTGGATGACGACACGCTAAAGACAGGCAGATAGGTGGAGTTCCCAGCAGGAATGGGTTCTTTTGTGGGAGGGGCGTGGGAGGATGTAAACGGAGGACATGTCCACTCCGAACGATGTGTCCGGTTATTCCATTTTGCGCTTCCGAACGAGCCGAATGCTCTCGAATGCAGTAATCTTGCCTTCTCGTCGGGCCTGATACATGCCGGCATAGACACTCAAATGAAGGGATTCCTCGCTTCGCTGTTTGAGTTGAACGCTCAGGCTTAGGCATTCCTTTTTGCTGAGGCCGATTGTATTTCGCAAACTGTAGTTGGTGGCGATATTTTTAAAGAAGGAAGCCTCAATGATTTCCATTCTGTGATAGGCAGAAAGGAAGGAGACAGACTCGGCAAGGAGGGAGAGAGCATTATCACGATGGTCTACATCGCGGTCACTGGCATTGGCGATGGCGCGGTCGTTAGCGTTGGCTAGGGCGCGGTCACTGGCGATAGCTCGATCGATGAGGCTGTTGAAGTTGACGATGCGATCGAGGTTGACGATGCGGTCGAGGTTGACGATGCGGTCGAGGTCGATGAAGTGGTCAATGGCGTGGGCGATGATGCGGGCGCGGACGATGGCGATGGCGCTGTCGATGGCGCTGTCGATGGCGTTGTTGAGAACGATGACTCGATCGATGATGCGGTTCATGTCGCTGTTGAAGGCGCCTTCGAGGTAGCTAGCGAGCACGCTGGAGCTGGCGCGGACGCTGTCGATGGCGCTTTCGAGGTCGATGGCACGGGCACCGGCGAGAGCGCTGGCGCGGTCTCTGGCGATGATGCGCGCGCTGGCGCTGTCGATGGCACGAGCGCGGTCGCTAGCGCGGTCGCTGGCATTATCCAGGGCGCGGACAAGAGCAAGGGCGCTGTCGCTGGCGCTGGTGGTGCGGTTGTTGGCGCTGATGGCACGGGCGAGTTCCCCGATAAAGGCGCTGGCGTGGACAAGGTGGAAGGCGAGGGCCTTGGCCAGAGCGCTGGCAAGGTCGAGGGAGCTGGAGCCATCGAGGTCGATGATACGGGCACTATCAAGGGCACTGGCAAGGTTGCTAGCGCGGACACAGTCGATGGCGCGGTCAACCTCGCGGACGATGGCGCGGACGATAACGCGGGCAGGATTAGGAACGCTGTCGTTGTCAAAAGTACGAGCGCTGTCTAGAGCACGGGTCCGGGCGAGGGCAAGGGCGCGGAAATATGCATCCAGTAGTAGTTTGAAAACCAGTGTTATTTGGTTGGATGGGGGGGGAGGGGGCGCTATGTTATAACGAACGTAATTCTCTATATCTTCTGCCTCTTTTAGAAGTAGCTTCAGTTGATCTAAGCAAGCGTTCCATTTTGTTTTCGCCAGCCCTCGGAGCGATACCGATTTTAGGTTGTGGCACCAGACTCCTAGTTCCCCGTTGCTATCAGGATGATTGTCAACTTCCTCAATCATTGGCAAGTGATAGGAATAAAGCTGGGCTTCTTGTTGGGCTGCTACCATGTACTTTGAATTTCCCTCGGTAAGCCATAGGCAAAAGGCTTCGACTTGTTCAGGCGTTACGCCCGTAACTGGGGCAGTGGCATGTCCTTTGGCAAAGCGAGCTTCCGGCCAGTGATCCGGTTTATACGGATGGTCGGGGGCGTCAAAATCATCAAGAAAAAGCTGGTATTCGGCACAGGAGATGTAATCCATGTCCAACTCCGTGTTCGCATCGAGCCGTAGCAGGCTTTTTAGCCGCCGTGCCAGCTTTACCTCCGCAGCCAACCGCGCCCGTTCCTTGTCGTCGGACTCCAGCCCCTCTTCAAAAGTATCAAGCAGTTGCTGGCGTACGTCCGGGTCTGTGCTCAATCCTTCATCCAAACAATCATACGCCAACGTCAAAGAGACAATGGACTGATGCTCCAATGCCGCTTTGATTAAAGCGGTCGTGTCGCTTTTCGCCGCATACAACCGGATAGTTTCCGCCCACCACGGGTTGCTCATTTTTTCTATGAGCAATGCCTCCCGGTTTTCCTCCTTTATCTGCACCGCCGCGAGATATTCTTGCAGGCTCAGGTGGGCAAACTCAAACTGGTCTTGCTCGCGCTCTACCAGTAAGCCACTTACATCCTTTGCGTGCTTCAAAAATGTAGCGGCAGTTACTTTGTCGCCCACCACCCGCTTCAACTGCTCCTCAATATGAGTACATCCATCGGCAAGACTAAACGACCGCACCTCATTCTCCATCAATCGGAGCGCCAGCACCTGCAAAATGGACTGCTTTTGTACGGGCGTAAATTCGTCGGGTAGCTTCTTCGCCTCTTGCCGTCGCCCCAGCAAAACGTCGCAGATCTCCCGGTATAACTCCTCGCGGCTACCGGGCAAGGCTCCCCGGTTGTCATGCACGGCCGCAATCATCGTAAGCAGCAAGGGATTAAGCGCCAGCGCTGCCAACGAGGTGTTGGACGTGATTCGCTCAATCAGATCATCGGCTTTTTCTCTGGCTTTTGTTCGTACTCCTTCATCTTCCTTGCGCTGCTGGCGGAAGGTCTCATGCTGCAAATACCAGTTCTGAATGAACTGCCGCATTTCGCCCAGATTGAAGGGCTGCACTTCCAACACGGTGCCTACCTGTTCAAGTGGGGCGCTGCGGTAGCCAAACGGGCGCGACGTGACGATAAACCGCGCATAGGGATAGGCTTGCATCTGTTCATCCGCCCACGCACTCACCTTCTTGCGTTCTTCCTCGTTCGCCACCTCATCCAGCCCATCCAGCATCACGAGGCATTTATTCTTTTCAGCCTTCAGTTTGCGCTCAAACCAATCTTCCGGTCGTATGGAAAGCTTCCCTTTTTCTTGCAGGCGCTTGCTCACCAGTGCGGCTAAATCAGGCGAATTATCTCCGACCACCTCTTCGCGGATGTCGCGCAGCATCAGCAAAATCGGGATAAGCTTGGGCGCTTTGGGATTGTGTTGGCGCTGCTTGTTTTTGGTATAAACCAGCGTCAAATGCTCCAACAACGTTGTTTTGCCTGCTCCCGGCGCGGCAATGACAGCAACCCGCCGATAGGTTTCCTGGTGTTCTTTGCTCGCGAGAAAATCCCAAATCTGGTTACTCTGTGTTTTATGCTTCGATTTTTTGGGTTTCGGTGGCACCATGTCCGCCGAAATATTCCCTGCGGCTTTGGGGTCAACGCGCAGGGAAACAAACACCTTTTCAAAGTCCAAGGCGAAAGGACCTTTGGTTTTTAATCCCTCCGTGCGGTAGGTGCGGTATTTCAGGCGTAAGTACTTGTAATATTTCCCTTGGAAGCCAAAAGTTATCGCCCACCATCCCCGCATAAACCAGTCGCCCAGCGTTCCAACGACAAAATTCGTGATAGCAGGGATTTTAGTGTGGAGACGTTCGTCAATTTCCTTGACAATACTATCCAAAAGATCCTTGATAAACTTGTAAAAGACCCCAACAAGGGCCCCGAAAAAACCTACAAAAAGTGAGATGAAGGCCCATGTAATGTCATGAAATGCGAAGTATGACACTGCCGATCCTACGAATCCAGTACCTGACAAGCCCCACCGCTTAACCTCGCGAAATAATCCTCTTCTTAATCGAGCCGTTGTCGTATCAATTACAAAATTCGGTTCAGGCGTCTCGGGCGGTGTTCGAGTATTGCTTGGTGTTACTTCGGTCATCGTGTAAATCCTAAATCTTCGAATGGTCAAGTGCCCCAAAGACAAATCACAACAGCAGGCACTGACGTTTAATAAACGACGAGCGAAACAAATAAATCTACCAAAACAACGGCCTTGAATCGATCAATTGGTGTTGTGCAAAGCAGCCACACTCAAATAGGCCGCAGGTTAAGAAATCGCAGAACCGACGGAATGTCCAATCCATGGTGAACAAGCCGTGTTGCTGGAACGTTAAGCGATGTGTTTTTTACCATGCTTGAGATTCTCTGTTTATGCCCATCCATGAGATACCACCTCTGCATCAGTTATTGCCCCCCGAGCGGGTGCGGGTGGGGGTGCATGCGGCGTCCAAGGAGGCCGTGATTACAACCCTCGTGGAGATGCTGGCCGATCATCCGGCGGTGCGTGACCTGGACGCTGTGCGCGAGGCCGTGCTGCGCCGCGAGCAGAACTTTTCGACCGGCGTGGGAAAAGGGTTGGGCTTGCCGCACGCCAAGACACCCGGCGTCACGGAGACGCTGGCGGCGTTTGTCCTCACCGCCCAGCCCATCGATTTTCAGGCCATCGACAACCTGCCGGTGCGCCTTGTTTTTTTGCTCGTCGGCCCCGAGGACGCCACCACGCTGCATATTAAGATTCTCAGCCGCCTCTCCCGCCTGATGAACCGCGACCCGTTTCGGAAGAAGCTCCTGGAGGCGACAACGGCGCAAGAAATCCTGCACCACCTGGAGACCGGCGAAGACGCATTGGTGGGATGAACGGCGTGCGGGAGAACGGGGGTATGGGAGAATCGGGACACAGTGCTTGTGAGTGGTCCATGCAGAATGAGTGCACGTTTCACGTTTCACGCATCACGCACACCGTATCTTCCGCCGCATCCCTTTCCTGAATTCCACCATTTGTTTTTGTGAGCACTTTTCAAACCATCAAGGGCACGTTTGATATTTTGCCCGACCCTGCCATGTCGAGCAGCGCGTTTGCGTACGGCACGGCGGCGTGGCAACACGTCGAGGCGACCCTCCGCGACGTGCTGGCCCGGTTTAACTTCTCGGAGGTCCGCACGCCCATCCTGGAACCCACGGAACTCATCGCACGGGGCATTGGACAACTCACCGACATTGTCTCGAAGGAGATGTTTGCCTTCACGCGCGGGGATACGAACTACGTGATGCGCCCGGAGATCACCGCACCGGTGATGCGGGCCTATCTGCAGCACCACCTTGATCAGCGCGGCGGTGTGCAGAAGCTCTACTATATTGGTCCATGTTTCCGCGCCGAGGAGCCCCAGAAAGGCCGCTACCGTCAGTTTCACCAGTTTGGGGTAGAGGTCATCGGCAGCGATGACGCCCGCGCCGACGCCGAGACCATCGCGGTCATGATGGCGGTGTACAAGGCGTTTGGGCTTACCAACACCACCCTCCGCCTCAACACCCTGGGCGATGCCGAGAGCCGCCCGCGCTACAAAGCGGCGTTGCAAGCGTATTTCGAGCCCTACCGTCAGGATCTGTCCGAAACCAGTCGCACGCGCCTCGATACCAACCCGCTGCGCATCCTCGACACCAAGGACGAGCGCGAACGCACGCTCCTCGCCGATGCGCCCCACCTTATCGACTTTGTGGATGCCGAGAGCCGGGCGCATTATGAGGAGGTGAAACAACTCCTCAATGATCTGGGGCTTGTGTTCGTCGAAGATCCTTTTCTGGTGCGCGGCCTTGATTATTATTCGCGCACGGCGTTTGAACTGGAAAGTCCGGATCTGGGGGCACAGAGTGCGCTCGGCGGTGGCGGACGGTATGACCTCCTGTCGGTGGAAGTAGGAAGTAAAAAGCCCGTTCCGGCTGTTGGGTTTGCCTCGGGAATGGAGCGGCTGTTTCTGGCACTGGAAGCCAACGAGGTGACCTTGCCGGGGACTCCGTCGCCCGATGTGTTTCTTGTTGCCCTCGGTGACCGGGCCCGGCGCAGGGTCTTTCGAATGGCACAGGAACTGCGGGATGCCGGTTTTAAGGTGGCCCTTGATTTACGCGGACGTTCGATGAAAGCGCAGATGCGGGAGGCGAATCGTCAGAATGCCCCGTTTACGATCATTGTGGGGGACAATGAACTGGAACAGGCCCAAGCCCCCGTCAAAAATATGGAAACGGGTGAGCAAACCGAGGTTGCGTTTGCCGACCTGCGTAACTATTTACGCGATCATGTAACTTGATACGCTGCCCGTGCATAGGATCACGGAATTTGAGCTCCCACCAAATTAATCGCTTGCTCCGCCATGTACCCTCGCGTTAGCGATCTTTTTGAGGACCTGCTTGGGATAGACCTTCCCATTTCCATCTATTCCTTCGGCGCCATGATGGCGGTGGCGTTTTTGGTGGCGGCGTGGCTCACCCGCATCCAACTCGACCGCATGTATTACGTGAACCGGATCGGGAGCGTGCGGATACCGATGCCTCGGGAAAAAGGACAAAAAGGCAAGACGCGGAAGCATGATGCCAGCCCGTCGGTACTGGTGGGGAATATCACCATCATTGCGGTAGTGGCGGGGATTGTGGGGGCCAAGCTGTTCCATATCCTCGAAAACCTCGACCAGTTTGCCGCCGACCCGATGGGGATGATTTTTAACGCGGGCGGTCTCACGTTTCTGGGGGGGTTTCTTTGTGCAGGGTTGGCGGTGGTCTGGTATGTCCGCAAAAAAGGAATCTGGGCAGCGGCCGTCGCTGATGCCATCGCGCCGGGACTGATCCTGGCCTACGGCATTGGGCGTATCGGCTGTTACCTGGCGGGCGATGGCGACTGGGGCACCTGCTCGTACCTCTCCGACAAACCCGCGTGGCTTCCCAACTGGCTCTGGTCCGAACAATTCCCTAACAGCATCTTCGACCAGACGCCCCACGACGAAAACCTGTTCAGCGCCGCCGAATACCTCAACTGCCCCGCCGCCGCCGACGGCGTATATCCCACCATGCTCTACGAATTTGCCATGGCGGCGATTTTGTTTAGCATCCTCTGGTACTTGCGCAAACACTCGTTTAAGAATGGCTGGCTCTTTAGCCTTTTCCTCGTTTTTGTGGGCATCGAGCGGTTGCTGATTGAGCAAATCCGGGTCAACAACACCTTCGACCTGTTCGGCCTTACGGTCACTCAGGCCGAGGTGATCTCGACCCTGCTAATTGTGGTTGGCCTCGTGGGCACCATTCTCCTCGCCAAACGCTTCGTCCCACCGCCCACCAAGCAGAAAGACCCGGGCGTGGTCTACGTTTCTTAGATGGCAAGCTGGAACGAGTATCTAACGCATGTCCTCAACGCGATTGGCGATTGGGAATCGCGGTTTGGCGCTTTCCCAAGCCATCCATCATTGGATGTGGCGGAGGAACGGTGGCAGGAAGCACTCGGCCACTACACCGCCCGACTGACAGACAACTACCCCTTTTTCCACCCGCGCTATGCGGGGCAGATGCTTAAACCGCCTCACCCGGCCGCCGTGGTAGGATACTTGGCGGCGCAACTGATTAATCCCAACAACCACGCCCTGGATGGCGGACCCGCGACGGGGCAGATGGAAAAAGAGGTGGTGCGAGACCTTGCCGCCATGTTTCATCTGCCGGGCGACACGCTGGGGCACCTGACAAGCGGCGGCACCGTCGCCAACCTAGAAGCGCTGTTCATCGCTCGTGAAATACATCCGAACAAAGCCGTAGCCTTCAGCAAGGCAGCACATTACACGCACGGGCGCATGAGTGGGGTGCTGCGTATGGATCACGCCGCGATCCCGGCCGACCTCAACGGGCGAATGGACCTCGGAGCGCTGGAAAAGGCGTTAAAAACGGGTACCATTGGTACTGTTGTAGCCACGGCGGGTACTACGGCGCTGGGTGTTGTTGACCCGATTGCTGATGTGGTGGACCTGTGCAAGGGACATGGCGTGCGGGTGCATGTGGATGCTGCATATGGTGGATTCTTTGCCTTGCATGCGTGGAGTGAGGATTCGGTTTTGGGCGACGAAACGCGCCGCCACTTCCGGGCCATCGCCGAGGCCGACTCGGTGGTAATCGATCCACACAAGCACGGCTTGCAACCCTATGGGTGCGGCTGTGTGCTGTTTCGCGATCCGTCGGTGGGTCGGTATTACAGGCACGAATCCCCGTACACGTATTTCACGTCAGATGAATTACACCTGGGCGAGATTAGCCTCGAATGTTCGCGAGCGGGTGCGGCTGCAGGAGCGCTCTGGTTTACCACCCGCCTGCTTCCGCTTCATGCCAAGGAGGGCCTTGGGCCTATTCTGAGTGCTTGTCTCCGTGCGGCCCGTGCCTGGCACCAGCGACTGGCAACGTCCGATGTGCTGATGCCGTACCGGGCTCCCGAGTTGGACATCGTCACCTATCATCCCCGTTTTGCTGAGCCCCGAGCTTCAGCGATTGATGGGGCCAGCCAGCGTATCTTTGATGCGGCCATGAGCGATCGGGATGATCCCATTTTTGTAAGCGTATTGCGGGTGGAAAGCGACACCTTGGTTCCTTCCTGCCCGGACGTTCAAGTCGATCAACCGTATGCGCGCATCTTACGTAGTGTGTTGATGAAGCCCGAGCACGAGCAGTATGTCGACCACGTGCACAACCGCCTTGAAGCGGTGACCCAACAACAAACACCAACCTTATGAGTCGAGGAAAACGCCCTGACACATCGCTCATTATTGGGCGCAACCCGGTCCGCGAAGCGCTGGAACAACGCCCTGCGGAGGTAGAAAAGGTGTTGTTGCAAAAAGGAGGCGGGGGGCAAAACGTGGAGGCGATTCGCAAGCTGGCAACGGCCTCCGGCGTTCCTTTTCAGTATGTCCCCCTGGGGAAGCTGAACCAATTGGCGGCGGGGCTCAACCATCAGGGTGCGGTGGCGCGGGCCACGCCCGTGGCCTACCAGGATGTGGATGATATGCTAGCGGGTATTGCTCCTTCGCTGGATGCCGTGCAGGCCAGCAAACCCATGCTTTTGTTGTTGGATGGCGTGGAAGACCCCTACAATTTCGGAGCTATGCTGCGGTCGGCAGTAGCAGCGGGCGTGGGGGGCGTGATCGTGCCCAAGCAGGGCATGGCCCCGTTCAACGCCGCCGTGTTAAAGGCAAGTGCGGGGACTGCCGCTCAGATCCCGGTGGCGCGGGTGAGTAGCATGGGGAATCAGATCATTGCGCTTAAGGAACGGGGTTACTGGGTCGTGGGAGCCGATGGAATGGGAGAGACGACCCTGTGGGATATGGACTGGGACCGTCCGGTGGCGCTGGTGATGGGAAGTGAAGGCTCGGGCCTGAGCAAACGCGTGGCCGACGCATGCGATTACCGCGTTTCTATTCCCTTACGCGGCCCCGCCGAGTCCTTAAACGTGTCGGTGGCAGCCGGTATCGTGCTTTTCGCAGCCGCTCGGTGCCGGGTATAACCCTGCCGGGTATAACCCTGCCGGGTATAACCCTGCCGGGTATAACCCTGCCGGTTGTTATTCAGCCGCTTCGCTGTGTTTCGAGCCTACCGGTTTATGAATACCGCATTCCAGCTTTTCGCGGCCCCTCCAGCGCCCGGCCCGCATCGATTCACCAGGGGGGACGGAGCGCGTACACGGCACACAGCCAATACTTGGATATCCCTCGTCGTGTAGAATATTGTAGGGCAAGTCGTTAAGCTGGATGTAGGACCATACCTCGTCATTGCCCCAATAGGCCAACGGATTCAACTTAACTACGCCATAGGGATCGTCCCATTCGACCACTTGGATGTGCGCGCGTGCTTTTGAATGGTCCCGCCGTATGCCCGTGATCCAGGCCCGTTTGTTTTTCAGGGCTTCCTGTAAGGGGCGTACCTTACGCATGAGGCAGCACTGATCAGGGTTTCTTTTCCAGAGCTTGGGACCATAGGTGGCTTCTTGTGCCTTCAACGACAATTCGGTGGCATGGCGTTGAAAAGAAAGGCCCAGTCGTTCTTCGAGTTCGCGGCGCAGGGTGTGTGTTTCGGGGAAGAGAAGATCCGTATCAAGGTAGAGGATTGGAATTTGAGGCTGGATCTTGGACACAAAGTCCATCAATACAATGCCCGAGGGACCAAATCCCGTCGCCATGATGAGGTCGTCCCCAAAGGTTTCTTGCCCCCATAGTAAGATCTCGCGGGGGGATGCGTGTTCAAACTGGACATTGATATCGCGGAGAGCAGAATGATCCCAAGGTGCTGTGACTAACTCCATAAGGAAGAGGGGGGTGGGTCTTGGTGGGGTGTCAGCCGCTCTGAACGCAGGATGGTACAGCATGTTGCGCTTTTTTCGTGCGTAGCTGGATCCTCAGCGGCGACGTATAAGATACTACCTGAACGTGATGGCGTCAGCCCTTTTGGGAAAAAAGGGTGTTTGGGTTCCCCGCAAAAAGTAGAAGAGCGTGGGTGAAACGGGGATAAGCAAAACGCAAAAAAGCGAACACCAACCGTTGGTGTCGCTTTTCTGAAAGGGCAAAAAAAGGATTGCGCTCAGCGCTTGTTCAGCTTGTAAACAATCTTGCGTATGGTGTCGAATTGAAGGTACGGGTATTCTTCCCGCAAATACTCGATCGCATCATAGGCCGGGATTTCTTCTTCCCGCATCTGACGGAACCGACGGCGAATCAGGTAATCGCGAACCCCCTTTTCATTGAGCAGGTTGTGCGTCTCCAAGACCTCATAAACTTCATCACCAATCAGGCCGGAGAGGGGATTTTCATTCCCGTTGTAGATCGCTTCCATGATCACTTTCTGGGTTACGTTCAGCGCTTAAAATGACTGGCCTTGTCTTAAGAGGGCCCATGGGAAGAATAGGCTTGACCTCAGATCGAAAGGCTAGATCAAGAGTAGGGCATTTCTGTTTGCGTTCCCAGCGAATTGCCCTGAACTGTCGCGGCGAAGTGGCGAGCCGTTAGAATGCTAAAGTGAATCGTTTTTTATCTGAGACCAACGGACGAGGGGAATTCTGAACAGGGTACAGAGGTTATTGATCGGTTGCTGATGGTGCTGGAATGGTCGCAAGAGCGCGCCGAATAACGTCTTGTAAGCGGGCTTGCGGTTCCGAGTGCCTCTGGAGAACCCACACGCACCAGGGCATGGATGGCTGCGCGCCGAACGCGGAAAGAGGGGTCAGCGAGGGATTCTTGCAGGCGGGTCTGGGTCGCCGCCTCATCTGGAGCAGCGGCGGCGAGATAGGTCAGCGCGGCAGCACGCACCTCCTCGGGCTGGTTGGGGGTGGAATAATCCATCCCATAGCCGATGGCTTCCGTCACGGGCAACGCAAGGTGGGCAAGCGCATCGAAGGCAGCCACGCGAATAACCTCTCGAAAGGAAGGGGTCACAAGCGCCGACCGGGTTACCTCCCGGGCATCAGGGGCACCAATGCGGGCAAGCGTGCGCACGGCCTCGGCCTGGACCGAATAGCTTTCGTCGTTTTGTGCCGCGTAAAACGCCGCCTCGGCTACATCTGTTGATCCCTCAAACACACCAAGAGTACGCAACACAGCACGCCGGACGGTTGCACTTTCATCATTCACCATCGGGAGCAAAGCCCGCTCCAACGAGGAGGTGGGAGGAAGAGAGGCAAAGGTTGAAAGAAGGGCGGTGCGTACCGTAGCATCGGTTTCATCTGCAAAGGCGTTGCGCAAGGCAATCAACAGCGCCGGATCGTCCGCAAACTGTTGCAAGGCCCGGGCCGCCTGCAAACGCACGACCGCCTGCTCCGCATTACGAAGCTGGGCCACCCAGGCACGGGCAGGTTGGTCGACCATCCATGTTGCCAGCAGGGTCTGGTCAGGGTCTACCACTACGAAGCGAGGCGGCCCCTCCGAGTCCAAATGAAAAACGTGCTCGCGGTCTTCGATGCGGAGGGTATGTCGCTCCACCTCGGTCAGCGTGTGAATCTCTACCTCTACGTCGAAGGAAAAAGCATCAGGAACGCGGAAGCCGGTCTGGGTTTGTTGAAGCGTCAAGGCTAGCGTTTCGGTGCTGTCGATGTAGGCAAAGCGGACTTCTACCTCGGGATGTCCTGCTCCATAGATCCATTGATCGAAAAAGGACCGAAAGCGCTGGTCGGAACGGGCTTCGAGGGCTTCGCGGAAATCATCCGAGTTGACGGACTGAAAAGCATTGGTGAGCAAGTACCGGTTGAGGACGGCAAAAAATGTTTCGTCGCCCACTTGCTCGCGAATCATATGCAGGACCCATGCTCCCTTGCGGTAGCTGTGGGCATCAAACATCTGAATGGGGTCGGTCCACTGGTGCCAAACAAGCGGGCGGCGGTACTGCTCGGCCTCTTGCATATACGAAGTGGCCAGTTCATCCATCAGGTGAGCAAAGGCATCGTCGCCCGCGTATTTTTCCCGGAACACAGCGCTAAGATAGGTGGCAAACCCTTCATTCAGCCAGATGTCAGCCCATGTCTCGGTGGTGACAAAATCCC
>JAUIDY010000144.1 GCA_030428385.1 Rhodothermia bacterium
TGCCCACCGAAGCCGAATGGGAATACGCCTGCCGGGCCGGAAGCCCCACATCGTATGCCTTTGGGGATGACACGGCTATGCTGGACGACCATGCGTGGTATTACGGCAACAGCGGTGAGGCTTTTCATCCGGTGGGCGGAAAAGCCCCCAATGCCTGGGGGCTCTACGACATGCACGGCAACGTCTCCGAGTGGACCCTCGACGAGTACGTAGCCGATTTTTACGACACGCTCGACGCCTCCACCACGGACCCGTGGAGTGAACCCACCCGGCTCCACCCAAGGACCGTACGCGGCGGGGCCTACGACGATGATCCCGATGCCTTGCGATGTGCGAACCGAATTCAATCAAGCCTCAATTGGAAAAAGCGAGATCCCCAGATTCCAAAAAGCTTTTGGTGGAACACCGACTCGCCGTTTGTGGGGTTTCGACTCGTTCGTCCCGCTGTGCCTCCCAGCCCTGAAGAGCAGGAAGCCTTCTGGCTGCTGAATCTTGGCGAATAGGGTGGCTTTTCCCGAATGATTATAGTTATTTATTCGCCCGCACCTTTTCCTCTTTTAACCCTCTACTTTCCACCGCCATGCGCTCTTCCAAGAACCCATCCCCTCGCTCAGGCATCAGCCGCCGTGACTTCGTGAAAACAGGTGCCGCCGTGGCAGGGGGCCTGATGGCGAGTCATATGCCCCTGCAAGCCGCAGCGGCACCACGCCTCGACGATACCATCCGGGTCGGGCTTATCGGATGTGGGGGAAGGGGTACGGGAGCCGCCTTGCAAGCGCTCGCGGCCAACGAAAACGTTAAGCTCGTTGCCATGGCCGATGCGTTTCGAGACCGGCTGGATGAAAGCTATAAGAACATGACCAATCCCGAATACACCGATTGGTCGGGGACCGCAGGGACCAGCCCGCTTGAGCGTATCGAGGTGCCCGAGGAGCACAAATTCGCTGGTTTTGATGCCTATCAGCAGGTGATCCCGCTCGTTGATGTGGTGTTGATTGCCACGCCGCCCGCCTTCCGCCCGATGCACTTCGAGGCGGCCATCGAAGCGGACAAACATGTCTTTATGGAAAAACCTGTCGCCACCGATGCACCCGGCGTTCGGCAGGTGCTGGCCACGGCAGAAAAAGCCAAGGCGAAGCAACTCAACGTGGTGGTGGGGCTGCAGCGGCACTACCAGACGATTTACCGCGAATGGGTGAGCCGTATCCACGACGGGGCCATCGGGGACGTGATCCTCGGGCGGGTGTACTGGAACAGTGCGGGGGTGTGGATCCGCGCCCGCCAACCGCAGTGGAACGAAATGGAATACCAGATGCGCAACTGGTACTATTTCACCTGGCTCTGTGGCGACCACATCGTGGAGCAGCACATCCACAACATTGACGTGAGCAACTGGGTGAAGCAAGCGCATCCCGTTCGGGCGCAGGGGCAGGGCGGACGCCTCGTACGTACCGGTGCCGATACGGGCCAAATCTTCGATCACCACTTCGTCGAGTTCGAGTACGCTGACGGCAGCCGCATGCTAAGCCAATGCCGCCACATGCAAGGATGCATGAACCGCGTCTCCGAAGCGTTCCACGGCACCAAAGGCTCGGCTCCAGAACCAGGCAAGCTGCTTGATGCCAGCGGAAACGTCATCTTCGATCACCGCGACAAAGACGACCCGAACCCCTATCAGGTGGAGCATGATGAATTGTTCGACGCCATCTCGAAAGGCGAATACCGCTACGCCGACGCCGAAAATGGCGCCATCGCCACGATGACTGCTATCCTCGGACGCATGGCAACGTACTCAGGGAAAGAAATTGGCTGGGACGAAGCCCTCAACTCGGAAGTCAGCCTGATGCCGGAGCGTTTTGCCTGGGATGCCGCCCCGCCGGTGCTCCCCGATGCATCGGGAAAGTATCCGGTACCGATGCCCGGCATCTCGCAGATCGTGTGAGCCCCCTTCGAAGGTATATTACAAGCTGTGCCGTTGCCTTACTCGTCTGGGGGGTAACGGGCGTTGTCCATGGGCAACAACCAACGGCCTATATATTTTCGGCCCAGAAGATGGGCACCGAGTTTGAAATTGTGATCTTCGGTGAAAAAACCGAAGAAAACCGCCTCGCTGCCCATCATGCTGCAAGAGCTGCGTGGGCGCGCGCAGACTCGCTTAACGCACGGTTGAGCGACTATTTGCCGGAAAGCGAACTAAATCGCCTCTCTGCCACCGCTGGAAGTGGGAAGTGGGTGCCGGTAAGCGACGACCTCTGGGCCGTGTTGGTGGCTGCACAAACATATGCCCAGGCAAGCCAGGGCGCGTTTGATGTGACCGTGGGACCGCTTACCCGAATTTGGCGACACGCCATCCGCCGCAATACCTTACCAAACGATGCTGATCTTGCTCAGGCACGGCGTGGTGTGGGGTTCCAGCACCTGCAACTGGATTCGACAAACCAAACGGTACTTCTAAGCCAACCTTCGATGCGGCTAGATCTTGGTGGTATTGCCAAGGGGTTTGCTGCTGATGAGATGCTTGAAGTGCTGGTGCAGCACGGGTTTTCGCAGGCATTGGTAGACGCAGGCGGCGATATACGTCTGGGCGATGCGCCTCCACTCTTTTCGGGATGGCGGCTGGAGATTTCGGACGTAGACGCCTCGGGAAGACTCATCCAGACGGTGCATTTTCTTTCCAACAGCGCCGTCGCCACGTCGGGAGATCGGTACCGCAATGTGGAGGCGGACGGCATTCGGTATTCGCACATCCTTGATCCGCGCACCGGCATGGGCGTGACCCACGCCCATCTGGTTACCGTAATTGCCCCGACCGGTATGGCTGCGGATGCGCTCGCTTCAACCTTCAGTGTGCTTGGAGCGACGGATGGAGTGACGTTTGAGCATGCCACATCTCCTATTGCGGTACGGATCATTGAACGATTAGGGCCCGATGGTCCCTTTCAGGTAGTGGAAGCAACAGGCTTTTAGAACCCGTACGCCAGCCCTTCTGCAAGCGCCTGCTCATACCGAGGCACGTCGAAACGGTACAGATAAGGGGAGCGATGCGCGCCACCGGTTCTTCGTTCCTTCAGCCGTTCGACGATGCCCATCTTTTGAATCTTCTTTTGGAAATTCCGACGGTCCAGCTTTCTCCCAAGGACAGCTTCGTATAGTTGCTGCAATTCCGGCATGGTGAACTTATCCGGAAGTAGGTTCAAGCCAATGGGTTGGTAATACAATTGCTGTTGCAAGGTTTGCAGGGCCCGCTCCACCATGGCATCATGATCAAAGAGCAAAGAAGGACGATCACACACGTCCCACCAGCTACACGCTTCAGAGAAAAAATCAGGGACGGGATTCACCTTTGAAAAATCAACCAGGGCATAATAGCCAATGGAAACCGTCCGTTCGGAGAGCCAATTCGCTTCATGGTTGCTGACATTGAGCCGGTCAAATAACTCAAGCAGCACCGACTCTTTCCGGTCCATGCTGCCGAAGGCATAAAATTGCTGTAGAAATATATCGTCGAGTCCCGTGCGGTCTTTTAACACCACATGCGCGGTCTCATCCACCGACTGATCACGGCGAATGGGTCCGCCTGGCAGGCTCCAACGCTCCAGGTGTTTCCACTTCAAAAGCAGGACCTTTAATTCGCCCTCATGAAACCCAAAGATCACACAATCCACGGAGAGGTGCGGAATGTATTGGAGGTGACCAGTTCGGAAGAATGCTTCGACTTCCTGCATTTTGTCCATAGGATACCCGGTAAGCATGAGGATCATCGCTCCCCAAAGATGACAAAAAAGAAGGCAAGGCGGGGGACAAAGTTGACGGATCCCATGAGTATACGTATTATTGTGTACATCATACACAATGAGGCGAAAAAAGAGATATTATGACTTTCGATTTGTCAGATAATAGTCATTCTTCTCCGCCCCCCTGGAAATTTTTGAGGGAAACCCAATGAATTCACAGAAGCGCTTTCTTCAGGTTCTCGCCCTCCTGTTGTTTGTTTGCCCCACATTGGTTGCTGGTCAAACATATAAACCGGGGCCACAGGTGCTGACGTTTTATTCCGAGGTGGATGATTCCGAACAGCCGTATGCGCTCTATCTGCCGCCCAACTTCGATGAGTCCAGGCAATACCCGCTGGTGGTGGGGCTACACGGGGCCGGCTCGAACCACCGGTTGTTCCTGCGCCGCGTTTTTGGGAAAAGCAATGCGGAGGGAGAAAATGATGTGGAAGCCAGTCGATATTTCCCGGAATGGGAAGATGTAGACTACATCGTGGCCTCGACGTTTGCGCGGGGTACCATGGGCTACCAGGGCGTAGCGGAGAAAGATGTGTGGGACATGCTCGCCGATGTAAAACGCCGTTTCCCGATTGACGAAAACCGTGTTTACCTCACCGGGCTTTCGATGGGAGGTGGCGGGACGTTATGGCTTGGACTTTCGCGCCCGGATGTGTGGGCGGCCATTGCGCCGGTGTGCCCGGCACCGCCCCCGCGGACAATCGAGCGTGCGCCGAATGCTTTGAATATTCCTGTCCATATTTTTCAGGGCGGTGCAGATCCGGTTGTTCGCCCCGAAGGGGTGCGGGCATGGGTGGCAACGCTCGATTCGCTGGGTACGCAGGTGGCGTACGAAGAATATCCGGGCGTGCTGCACGATAGCTGGGTGCAGGCGTACGAAGGAGGGCAGGTCTTCGACTGGTTCGATCAGTTCGAGCGCAATCCGATGCCAGAGCGGGTGCGTTTTGTCACCGATCGGTACAAATACCATTCTGCCTATTGGGTGGACCTCGACGCATTAACACCCGGCACCTTCGCCACCATCGATGCTCAATTTACAGGTTCCAATGCACTCACGGTGGCAACATCTGAATTGAACGGGTTTACGCTTCGTCTTGAAGGGCATGCTAGCTATAGGGCTGGAGAATCCGTTTCGGTTGAAATTGATGGACAACGGCTGGAGGTCGAAGGGGAAGATGCGGTTTCTTTCCATCAGGTGGACGGGAACTGGGTATCGGGCAAGGCCAGCGCGGCGGGAAAAACAACCGGAGCGGAAGGCCCAATGAGTGAAGCTGTGGCGGACCGCCATGTGTATGTCTTCGGGACGGGCGGCAACCCCACTCCAGAAGAATTGCAAGCCCGCCGCGCCACAGCGCTCGAAGCGGCAGAGTGGTCCGTCCACCGGGGTTCGTTTTTGGGGCGCGTAATGGTGTTTCCGCGCATTATTTCAGACCGAGAAGTGCGTCCCAGCGACTACGAAACAAGCAACCTGGTGCTATTTGGGACCAAAGAGACAAATAGCGTTATTGCGGAACTGAGTGATCAACTACCGATGCACCTCGACGTTGCTGATGAGGACCACGGGCTCGTGTATGTGTACCCGCTGCATGATCATTACGTGCTGGTGAATGCGGGTTTGCCCTGGTGGACAAGCGATGATTCCAATATGAATCCGTTTACGGGGGGGATGCCCGTGTTTTCCCTTGGGGAAATGGACGACTTTCTCCTGTTTAAAGACCATGCACAGAACGTCATCGTTGGTGGTCATTTTGACCTAAACTGGCAGCTTCCTCCACCTGCTGCTGAGGCCACGCAGGCGACGGGCGTGGTGACGCTGCAAGCAAACGTGGATGGCTCAAATTAAAGAGGGGCGATGAAACACTGCATCACGTGGGTCGGAGTCGTGCTCCTTGGCCTTGCTGGGCTTGGGTGTAGCGAGAATGCACCTACTCAGCAACAGGAGCCCGAGCCGGAAGTCGAGGAAAAACGGTTTGTGGTGAACCAGCAGGTGTATACGTCCACGGTGCAGGATGGGACAAGTCGTCCCCTCACCATCATCTTGCCGTCTGATTACGACGCCCTTGTGGGAGATCTGCCGGTGTTGTATTTGCTGCACGGCTGGGGGGGCAATGAGCTTGATTGGGTTAACACCGGGCGGGCGCGGCTGACGCTCAGCGAATATTATGAGCGTGGTGAGGTGGTGCCGATGATTGTGGTGATGCCCAACAACATCATTGATGAACGCGCCCTGACGGACGGTCCAGACGTGGATCTTTTTCTACAAGAGATCCGCGAGGACATTATTCCATTTATTGAAAGGACCTACCGGGTTTCTACCCGTCGGGAAGACCGGGCCATCGCTGGGTTGTCGGCAGGAGGGATTCAGACGCTCAACTTGACGCTGTTTTATCCCGAACTATGGTGTTATTCCTTCCCCATGAGCACGGCCTACTTCCCTGATGCTTTGCCCCGCCTTCGCGAGGAATATGCCGACGCCTTGCAAGATCCAGCCATCAATGAGCTGGCCGCCTTCGAGTTAGGCATCGGGACCGAGGACTTTTTGTTCTACGATCAGAATATAGCCATGCGGGAAATCTTCGATGAACTCGGGATCCAGTACGCCTATTTTGAAACACCCGGAGGGCACACCTGGGATTTCTGGAGTTCGTACTTCGAGCGCATCGCCCCGCTGTTATTCAAATAGTCAAAACGCCAGAAATCTGAGAGCTTCCCTTTGGAAGGTCCTTACTCGAATTTCACACCAACGAGGTGCCCAAGGTCTCCAGTATCAACGAGCCTGACGTTGGAAATTGGCAGGTGCCTGCAATGCTAACAGCGATGTTGCCTGCAAGGAGGGTTTTGCTTAGGTATGGGCAACTCCGGTCGAGGCGTATCTAAGGCACAGTGTTACGTTGCATCTCCTTGAGCAGCGTAGCGGCGCCGGATCTGTAGCTTTATGAGTTGACGTTCAATCAGTACATCGGCCAGGGCTGCGGGGATGTGTTCGGGTGCTTCGTCGCGCAGGATCTCCTGTACCTTGGCCTCGGCAACATCCACGCGGTACAGGATGCTCATCAGCCGGGCCGGGTTGCGGTTCAGCATCTGTGCAATGCGGGGAATCAGGAATGCCTTTACATCCTCCATCCGAAGGGTGGCGTCGATGAGGGATGTCTCGGTGTCGAGACCGAAGGAAGTGGCTAGCCCTTCTAGTGTTTGGAGGGCATCGTCGGAATGGGGCATTGTTGTCAGCGTTGGAGGGTGACGCCGAGGAGCCAGCGAAAAGCCACAGCGTCGGGCTCGTTAATAAGGTCGGGGTCACTCAGCCACAGGGGAAACTTGGCTGTGAGGTTCATACCGGAAAGGACCTCCGACTGGTTTGTCCACCGGTTGATTTTGGACAACTCGGACAGCTCATAAGTCACTCCCAACCCCGCATCAGCGATGAGGTTTTCCGTTCGGAAGGGGATGGAGGATTCATTTTCGGCGGCGAAGGTGCTCTGCCCCCAGGTTGTGCCGATACCGGAGAAAAGCTCCACCCGCAACGGACGAAGCCAAGCATTGCCTGGAAGCACGGCGCTTGAAACTGAGAGGCTGCCGCCCAGGGCACTAGTCCCGAGGGGCATGCCTCCCACAGGGCGACCGTTTTCCACTTCGTTGATGACGCTGTAGGCATATCCTACGGGGCCCGGCTCGCCGAAAGCTGTGAGGTGCTGGTCCGACAGCGGCTGCTCGAAGGCGGCCAACACCGTCCGGGCCGAAGCGTCGCGCCAGAGAGATTCGATGCTTGGTGTGCCGAGGCGAAAGCGTTTGTGGAAAGCCAGGTCTTCCACGCCGAGTCCAAGGGAAACGTCCGCCGTTGCGCGAACGCGTCCTCGCGTCACGGACTTCGAGCCGCCTAGCACCAACCGCGTTGTTCCTTGCCGTAACTCAAAGGGACAGGGAATAGCTCGGTTTTGCGCGTCGCGGCACTCCAGATCCAACTGGTTGCGGAAGGACGTGCCCAACTCAAGCATTGCACCCAGCCAATCCCGTCCGTGGGAGGCACGGTAGGAAAGCACGGCCGACAGCAGGTTTTCATCCATAAACCAATTGATCCCGTCGAGCCTAAATACGCGGTCGCTGCGGCTGTATTGGTGGTTGACGGCAACGCTGAGGGTGTGGTTGGTGGATGCTCCAAATGGCTGTAAGCTGCGGTCCACCTGTACACGATGCTCCAATAAGCCCAGGTGGTTGGCCAGCGCAACGCCGATCTCGGTGTTGCGTCCGAGGAGAGGAAATGGCGTGTGGTACGAGAAGGCGTAGTTGATTCCGTCGAGGGCAGAAAGGTCGTCGCCGGGGATCGAGGTATCCTCGCTATTTCCATTTAGGATGACTTGGGGCCAGAGCTTAACCATGGCCGAAGCGGTGTGTTTGCCCAGCATGTAACCGCCCTCTGCTCTCACCCCGAGTCCAGGGCCGAAGTCATGCGCATAATCGGCAAGGGGACGCCAACCGATGCCGTATCGCAGCCAGTTGGGTGCTGCCGGTTCTAGGAACTGCACCGAGCGAGGAATTCGCTTGGCATTGTTCAGCCGGTTTGCGTCCGGCGTACGTACCATTGGATCGATCTGCACGTCGGCGATGACCCCATCTCCGCTAAGGGTAAGGGTGTACTCTGGGAACGTCCAAAGCCACGGCGCGGCTACCAGCCATCCTTCGGGTACGGGTTTATGGCCTTGCATAATGCCAAGCGGCACATTCACCCATTGCGTAGCTCCGCCCTCGAACGTGATCAGCAGATCGACGGGCATAACGAAGGGGGTGTTGCGGCGAAGGATAATGGTGTGTTCCTGCGTTGCGCGATCAGACCGGACATCCGCCACAGCATAGTCGAGCGGGTGTTCGTCGTTGGTCCACTGCTCAAACAGCCAGTCCAGTTCCAGCCCGCTTACGTCCTCCGCCACTTTTTGCACGTCCCACGGGTTGGGGTGGCGAAAGGCAAAGCGGTCAAAATAGGTCCGAAGCCAGTCATCCCGCAGCGAGTCGGAGATAACGTATGCCATCGTCTCGGCAAGCCCTTGTCCACTGGAGTAGGAGCCCATGCCGTAGGCAGCATTGGTAGTAAACCAGTCGGAGGGGGTGTTGGAACGCTCGAAGAAGTCAAATTCTCGCGATAGGACCAGGGTATAGAGCGCCGAGAGGTGATTGCCGCGTGGCTGGCCCTGCATGCGGGCCATGGTTTCAGCCTGCATGTAGTTGGCGAAGCCTTCATCCATCCAGGCATAATCGGCTTCGTTGGATCCAAGGACGCCATAAAACCACTCATGGGCTGCTTCGTGCGCCGTGACGCTCCGGAGGGATCCGACGGAGCGCCGCCCTGTGATAAACGTCATCATGGGATATTCCATACCGCCATCCCCCGCCTGGGCCACCGTAAATTGGGGATACCGATAGCGCCCGACAAGATCCTCGAAGCCCTTGAAAAGAGACGGGGTCCACTCGATGAGCCGCTCCCAGTTGGAGGCGACGTCGGGTTGGAAGAGAAAATGCAACGTCAGCGCATCCCCCTCCACCTTGCGATGTAGATAATCCGTGTCCGCAACCCAGGCGAAGTCGTGCACCTGTTCGGCAATGAAGTGCCATTCAAGCGTGTCGGTATCGGCGTGAGTGAAGACCGCCGTGGTGTCGGTTTGGTAGCCATGTCCGATGGCATCGGGGTTTTGCAAGATACCCGTTGCACCCACGACATAGGGGGCAGGCAGCCGCAGCCGTACATCGAAGGTGCCAAAGGGGGCATAAAACTCGCGACCGATATAGGGGTCGGCATGCCAGCCGGTGGCGTCGTAATGGGCCAGTTTGGGATACCACTGGCTCATGGAATAGGCAATGCCTTCCGCGTTGTCGCGCCCGCTGCGACGGGTTTGGAGGGGTACCTGTGAGCGAAACCGCATCGACAACACGGTGGAGTCGCCCGGCGCGAGCGGCTGGTGGAGTTCGGCGCGAAGAACGGTATCGGTAATGCCGAAGCGCAACGGTACATCGTGCTGGGTGAGCTCGTCGATCTCGTGAAACCCTATCTCCTCTGGCCCTAGATTAAAAATCTTAGGGGCGATGCGTGGGTCGGGGTCCGGAAGCTGGCGGTTTCGCTCCGCCATCATCGACGTGGGTTGAAAGGCATTAAAGTAGAGGTGGTAATACACCACGCGCAGGGTATCCGGGGAATTGTTGAAATAAACCAATCGTTGCGTGCCCGTCAGCGAATGGTTGTCGGGGTGCAGAATGATTTCCATGTCGTATTGTACCCGTTGTTGCCAATCCGCCGACGTTTGGGCCTGGGCAGCAGAAACGAATAAGACCAGAAGGGCCGAGACAACACAAATACGCATGAAGGAACAGGGTGTAATGAATCAGGAGGAAAGCAGCGCGAACGAAATGAGGCGGGGTTTCGTGCCCACGAATCCTGCGAGAGGTTACAAAAAGGCTTGTCGGCGTCGTCAGTGACGCGTGAAGGTGTTGGAAAGTCTGGGCGAAAGGTGCGTAAAAAACCTCCCAACGCCTATATTGCCCTCCATGCCGAAGGGTTCATCCATCGGTATCATGCCCCCTAACCAATACCTCCAGCCGCGTGACAAAAGCCGACATCGTTGACCGAATTGCTACAGGAACGGGACTGACCAAAGTGGAAACGGAAGCCGTTCTACAAGGCTTCATCTCGACCGTCATAGAAGCGTTACTCGAAGGAGACCGGGTGGAGCTTCGGGGCTTTGGCTCCTTCCGGGTTCAGCAGCGTGCTCCTCGGACGACGCTCAACCCCAGAACCGGGGAACCCATTGCGGTAGAAATGCGATATGTTCCTGCTTTTCGGCCTTCGAAGGACTTCCGCGAAAAAGTGGATGAAGCGGCCAAAAAAAGAGGGGGGTAAGTCCGGGAAAAGTCGTTTCGTGCGACGTCCACAAGAGGCGTGAAACGGTGATCCTTTAAAATGGGCCCCGACAATGAGGGAAAACTAACGTCGAAATTGTGTACATGGTGGAAATATGCCTACTGATCTAGCTTCATGTTCCTCCTGCGGTGCCCGGTTGAAAGCCGACGCCACGGTCTGCGATTTATGTGGAACTGCCGTTGCCGCTGCCATGCCGCATGCAGCAACTGATGATATGGAAGGAGAAACGCACGTTTCTCCACCAGTGGTTGATGCTCCGCCCCCCGCGGAGCAGACAGCCGAAGGCGCTCCTTCTTCGGGCGTTTTTTGTAATGCTTGTGGATGGAAAAATCCACCTGCTTCGCGTTTTTGCAGTCAGTGCGGAGAAAAGCTCCAGGAAGGCGTTCGGACTCCTGTTTCGGGCCGCGTTACTGCGGGTTCAAAGCCGACGGAGCGTCCCGCTGTCTCAGCCTCCTTGCCCCCGCAAGACGGGCACAACCCGGATAAATTGGGCATCGCGCGCGGGAGTGAAAATGAGAAAGCCGTCTCTCGGCAGGTGGGCATCCTTGTTGGTGCAGGGGTGTTGCTTGTGGTTGTGCTGTTTTTGATCACGGCGGTGAGTAAGCAGCCAGCAGCAACGCCTCCTTCGGCAGCCGCAACGGGTACCAATGCGCCCGCGACCAATACAGCTCCGCTTCCTGAACCAGATGCACCCCTGCCTGCACAGGTAGCCCAGCGCATCGAAGAGTTGCGGGCCCAAGCAGAAGCCGCACCTGATGCGGCGGGTGAAATCGCCCTGCGTACGCAAATGGTCAATCTGCTCGAAGGCTCAGGTCGGCTCGATTTGGCGGCTGCCGAGCAACAGCTGCTGGCTGAAACGGAAAACACAGCCGATGCCTGGCGTCATGCTGGAAATTTGTACTACGACTGGATGTCGACGGAAGAGCACACCGAGCACAAAATCCCCATCGCGGAACAGGCTATTGCGGCCTATCAAAAGGTGTTGGCCCTGGAGCCTAACAACCTCGATGCCCGGACAGATATGGCGGTGGCTTACCTGAGCACCAACAACCCGATGCAGGGGGTGGAAGAAATCAGCGCCGTCCTTGCGGTTGACTCGACGCATATTCCTGCCCGATTCAACTATGGCGTCATGCTCGCGATGATTGGGCGAATAGACAAAGCACAAACGCAATTCGAGGCTGTAAAGGAACTGGTAGCGGACCCGGCCTCTCCCTATTACCAGCGAGCGGATGCTGCGCTGATCTCCCTCACCCAGGCAGGGCCGTGAGTGTATCGCGTGTGGAAAGGTACCGACGGTTTATCCCGACTCAACGCATAATGTTGAATAGGGGAGTCCGCGGTTGGTTAGTCCTCTGCATTGTCACGTTGCTTGGGTGTCAGGCGGGTGCACCCAAGCAAAGGGGATCTTCTACGACCCTTACTGTATTTGCCGCTGCATCCCTCACCGATGTGCTGGAAGATGTAGTGGCTGCTTTTGAGACAGCCAATCCCACCATTGATGTACAGCTAAACGTGGCAGGTACCTCGTTGTTGGCGCGTCAAATTGATCAGGGGGCTCCAGCCGACGTCTTTTTTTCAGCCAACGAGGACTGGATGCGGTGGCTAGAAGAGCAGGGACATGTGTCTTTGCATTCAGTGCTCCCCTTCACAAATGAACTTGTCGTGGTGGCTCCTCCCAACGCTGTTGTATTGAACGAGATAGCCGAACTACCTTCGCTGACCACGATCAGCGTCGCTGATCCGTCCCATGTGCCAAGCGGTATATATGCACGGCAAGCATTGGAATGTGTGGGGATATGGGAGGCCTTGCAAAACCAATTGGTGCCCACCCTCGATGTCCGGGCGGCGCTCATGGCGGTAAGAAGCGGGGCTGCTGAAGCCGCGCTA
>JAUIDY010000145.1 GCA_030428385.1 Rhodothermia bacterium
GCGCAGCCAGGGCGTATAAGTCAAGCAACACGGCATGGAGGCGCAGGCGGCGGCTGTTTTGCCGATCCCGCAGCCAGCGCCAGAACAGCCCTCGGTGCGGGGCGAACACCAATGACACAACCACCACGGCGCTGATACACAGCACAATGGTGGGTCCGGTGGGCAGGTTGGCCGTGGTACTGCTAATCAAGGCTCCCACTACACCGGCCAAGGCACCGAATAACATCGACAACAGAACCATAATGGCGAGGCGGTCCGTCCACTGGCGGGCGGCCGCGGCAGGAGCCACAATCATGGCGCTCATGAGCACTACGCCCACCGTTTGCAACCCGATCACGATGGCTATCACAATCAGGGTGGTGAGCAAGATGTCGATGCCGCGCATGGGAAGGCCAAGGCTTTGCCCGAACTCGGTGTCGAAGGCAAGGAGCTTAAACTCTTTCCAGAAGAAAAACATGGTCAGCAGCGCCCCTCCCCCCAACACCGCCATGGTCAGAACATCGCGTGTAACCAGGGCCGCCGCTTGCCCAAACAAAAAGGTATCAAGCCCGGCCTGGTTCGCATCCGGGCGCTTTTGGATGAAGGTAAGCAACACCAGTCCGATGCCGAAAAAGACCGACAATAGGACACCAAGGGCGCTGTCGTATTTCACCCGCGAGAGCCGCACGGTTGCCATCACCAGCAACGTAGCCAGCCATCCGGCCACCGCCGCGCCCAGAATAAGCACTAGGGAGGCTTTGCTTCCCGTCAACAAGAAGGCCAGCGCAATTCCGGGAAGGGCCGCATGCGAGACCGCATCGCCGAGCAGGCTTTGCCCACGCAACATCGCATACGTGCCCAACGCCCCACTCACCATGCCGAGGGTGGCCGCACCAAGCGCTACCGTACGCAGCGTGTAGTCGGTGAACAGTTGCTCGATCATGCCGACGCCGGTCGTTGAAAAAGCCGAGGAATCAAGCCCCCCGTCTGTGAACGATAGGTCTGGTACGCATCGCCAAAACGGTTGATCAATTCGTGCTCTTCTTTGGGCACCACCAACCCGGCAATGGCCACCGTACACAGCACCGCCATGCCCAGTATAAACCAATTCGCCGCGATCACGCCCAAAGCCATGAGCAAGAGCAAACCGTTCGTGTACAGCGGATGCCGCACCCACCGATACGGTCCCGAGGTGATCAGGGCGTGGTCAGACTTGGTCAGCACGGTCTCGCTGATGTTGCGCCCGATGTTGGTGAATACCCACCACGAACCAGCGATAGTGAGCACGCCCAGCCCGACGCCCACCCAACGTAGCCCTTCAGCCATCACAAGGCGTGACCAGTCTAGGGCGGCGGGATAGGCCAGATACAACACAAAGGCAAGCAGCAGCGGCACCGTCACCAACAAACGCATGGCGATGAGTCTCCCGCTCTCGGCACGGCGCGCGATGGTGTCCCCTGTTGCCCGCGCCTTCCGGCGGAAGGAACCCGAGATAAAGAGGTTGGCAAGCAGGACAACGCCAAAGGCAATACGGAATAGTGTTTCTGTTTCCATGTCATTCCTCCGCTTGGTTGGGTGAAACCGATGGCTGAAGCCCGGTCCGCAAAAAACCAATTCTTCCGCCGTAGGTCAGCCGAAGGGTTTCGTCGGTAAACACCTCACTGACCGGACCCGCCGCGATACGCCGGACATTGAGCAACAGCACATGGTCGAAGTATTCGGGTACCGTCTGAAGGTCGTGATGAACCACGATGACGGTTTTGCCCTGGGCCCGCAGTTCGCGGAGCAGATCGATGATGGCGCGTTCAGTGGTGGCATCGACCCCCTGAAAAGGCTCGTCCATGAAATAAACCTCGGCGTCTTGCACCAGGGCGCGCGCCAGAAAAACCCGTTGCTGCTGCCCCCCCGAAAGCTGGCTAATTTGCCGCCCTGCGAACTCTTGCATCCCTACTTTTTTGAGAGCGTCCATGGCCTGCTCCCGCTCGGGGAGACCAGGCCGCCGAAACCATCCCAGCCGCCCATACAATCCCATCATCACCACATCCACGACATTGGTGGGAAAGTCCCAATCGACGCTGCCGCGTTGCGGTACGTACCCCACGAGATCGCGCTGGGCACCATATGGTTTCCCAAAAATCTTGACCTGTCCAGCCGCTGCGTTTACCAATCCAAGGATCGCCTTGATGAGGGTCGTTTTGCCTGCGCCATTCGGCCCTACAATTGCCATCAGCACCCCAGAGGGCACCGTCAGGTCGATGTCCCACAACACCGGCTGGTCTCGGTAGGCAACCGTCAGGTCGCGGACAGCAAGGGCAGCTTTTTCTTCCGGCATGGCTTGAGGGTGTGGAAGTGTGGGGTGTGGGGGTGTGGGAGAATGTAGCGACTTGCCGGGGTGCTATGGGGTTACATTTGTTAACGCGCCGACGATGGTATCGACATTGTGGCGCACAGTGCCGAGGTAGGTTGCTTCGGGGGTACCCGGTGAACCGAGCGCATCGCCATACAGCGTGCCCCCAATCGCTACCTCGAAGCCACGGGCACGTACCGCCTCGCGGACGGCTTCGATGCCGCGCCGCGACACCGAGGACTCGACGAACAGGGCGGGGATTTTTTCCTCGGCAACGAAAGCTGCCAATTCCTGCACATCCGCGGTCCCGGCTTCCGTCGCTGTGCTGATGCCCTGCAAGCCGCGCACCTCGAAGCCATAGGCACTACCGAAATAACCAAACGCGTCATGCGAAGTAATGAGCACACGCTGCGCTTCGGGTACCGCCTCCACACGATGGCGCACGTACGCATCCAGGCTGTCCAGTTCTACCAGGTACGCTTCCAGGTTGGTCGTGTAGGTCGTCGCATGGGTCGAGTCCAGGGCCGAAAGGGCACGCGCGGTTTCATGGGCGGCTTCGCCCCATAGGGACACGTCGAACCAGACATGCGGATCGTGGCTGCCGCTAAAGTTGGCCGAGCCGAGCAGGTGATCTTCGGCGATGGATTCGGCGACCGCAAACGTATGGATATCGCGCCGCTGCATCTGCTCGAACACCTCCGTCATTTTACCTTCGAGATGGAGCCCATTGTAAAAGATGACGTCGGCACCCGCCATGCGAGCCACATCACCTTCGCTGGCTTTGTAGAGGTGCGGATCTACGCCCGGTCCCATGAGTCCCGTCACGGCAACCCGATCACCGCCAATGACACCCACCAGGTCGGCCACCATGCTGGTGGTCGCCACCACATTGATGGTGCGGCTGTGCAAGGCTCCCTGTTCCGGCTCCGACGTATTGCCGCACCCTGCGCTGGCAAACCCCAGCAACATTACCGCGAGTAGAATATGTATCTTCATGGTTGGTATTTCGTTTGGTAGGAGGTCAGGCGGGGTATACCCGAACCATGATTTTTAGTTTAGGCTAAAAATTAATTTTTATCAAGATGCGAGCGTGCTTCTTGATGGCTTTTTTGCTTTTCTGATCCGATGCTGCGGTTCCTGTTCTTCGTTCTGGTCGTCCTGGTCCTGGGCTTTGCGGTGCTGACAGGCATCGTCTATGTCTTTCAGGAAAAGCTGGTGTTTTATCCGTCGCGAGACCTGGCGCGTTCTCCTGCCCACCACAACCTTCTATTTGAAACCATTACCCTCGAAACTGCTGATCACGAGCGGTTGCATGGCTGGTGGATTCCAGCGGATCATGCACGGGGGACGGTGGTGGTGTGTCATGGCAACGCAGGCAACATTGGCGACCGTCTGGATCTGGCGGAGATGCTGCATGGCTTGCGCCTCAACGTGTTGCTGTTCGACTATCGGGGTTATGGAAAAAGCACAGGCACGCCCGATGAAGAGGGGCTGTACCGCGATGCCGAAGCGGGGTGGCGCGAAGCGTTGCGCCGAGGCAATGGCAACCCGCTTCATACCTTTGTGTTTGGCGAATCCCTGGGCACGGGGCCTGCCACCTGGCTGGCCACACAGAATCAAGTGGGCGCGTTACTCCTCGAAGCACCGTTTACCTCTATCCCCGATGCCGCCGCCCGCCATTTCCCCTGGCTCCCTGCCCGTCGCCTCACCCGTACAAAGTTCGACAACCATAGCCGCATCGCGCATATCGAGGCCCCGTTGCTCATCCTGCATAGCCCACAGGATGAAGTCATCCCCTTCGACCAGGGCAGGGCGCTGTTTGAGGCCGCCCGTGCGCCCAAAACCTTTACCGAGCTTGACGGCGGACACAACACTGCCCGCTTGATCAGCCGTGCTGCTTACCTCCAAGCCATCGACGATTTCCTGAATCGGCAGATCGTGCGATAAGCTGCCATGCACCACACCGGTTCTTTCAATCCCGGTTAATTGTAAAGACCCTGTACTTTGGATGTCGCGCCGCGCTTGCAAAAAACAAGGGAGCGATGTGGGTTGGCTTCATCCACATTGCTCCCTTGTTTTTTCGGTACTGATTATTCCAAGTTCATCCCGGAGCACGGGGTCATGCTCCGGGAAACGAACGACGAATCATACGCCAGCATGCAACCACTAACCGGAGAAGTAGAGGTAGGCTGCGATGATAAGAATGAGGACAAGCGCCGAGGACGCGATGTCGCGCCAGTCCCAGCTGGAGCGTGAGGTGGCCCGGTCCGCTTCACTCATGGTACCATAGGTGAGGCCCTGGATCTTCTCGTAGGATGGCGGCGCGGTCATATAGCTCACGCCCACCATTACAGCGATACACACGATGGTGATGAGCAGGCTGTAGTACTGAAAGAAGGTATTGTTCACAATCCACAGGAAGGAGCCTTCGGTATAGGCAAACCCATCACCCAACGCAACCGGCGTATCCACGGCCAAGCGGAAGATTCCCAGGGCAAACCCAACAAGAAGCGCCGAAAGGCAGCCCTGCTTGTTCAGGCGTTTGTTGAAGATACCCAGGAAGAAAACCACAAAGATGGGCGGGGCGAGGTACGACTGCACCCCTTGCAGGTAGTCATACAGCCCGCGTCCGCCCTGAATTACGGGAATCCATGCCAGCCCGATAACCACCATCACGATAGTAGCGACGCGGCCCATCCAGACAAGGTGCTGTTCCGTCGACTCCGGACGCAGGCGGCTGTAAAAGTCCATCGTAAAGAGCGTGGACGAGGCATTAAACACTCCGGCCAGCGAACTCATCAGCGCCGCGAGCAAGCCCGCCACCACAATACCCCGCACACCGATGGGCAGGATGTGTGCCACCAGCAACGGGAACGCGGCCTGCGCGTTTTCGCGGATAATTTCGCCATCTGGGCCAATCAGGTTCTGCTGCAGTGCGGCTACCTGACCGGACTCGGCGAGTGCAAAGGCGATGATGCCAGGAATGATAAAGATGAAGACCGGGAGCAGCTTCAGGAGGGCCGCTGCAATCGAGCCACGCCGCGCTTCGGTTTCGTCGGGCGCGCCGAGGACACGCTGGACGATGTACTGGTCCGTCGTCCAGTACCAGAGGCCCACAATGGGCGCACAGAAAAGCATACTCACCCATGGGTACTGGTCGTTGAAATACCAGGCCATCTCCGTAGACGTACGTACAGGTGCCCAGGTAGACGTAAAGCCCTCCGGTACAATGGGCTTCCACAGGTTAAACATCTCGGAGCCCGCAATCGCATAAAGCTCATCCCACCCGCCGAGGGCCTTGAGGCCGTAGATCAATACCAGAAACGACCCGAGAATGAGGATGATGGTCTGCAGCGCCTCGGTGTAGGCCACGGCACGCAGCCCGCCAAGTACCGTATAAATCCCTGTGAACAGGATCACCAGGATGGACCCGATCCAGAAGCTGTTCATGCCCATAAGGTTGAGGTCGGGCAACAGCACACTGAAGACAATACCGCCGGCAAAAATACCGACGGCAATCTTCGTCAAGGCGTAAGCAACGAGCGATATCACCGAGAGGATGGTGCGGGCCGCGGGCGAAAACCGCCGTTCCAGAAACTCGGGCATGGTAAACACCTTCGAGCGCATATAGAACGGCACCATGATCCAGCCAAGTACCAGCAAACACCAGGCATGAAGTTCATAGTGTGCCAGCGCCACGCCATCGGTGGCCCCGGACCCCGCAAGCCCGACCAGGTGTTCTGAGCCAATGTTAGACGCAAACACCGATGCGCCAACGATAAACCATCCCAGGTTGCGACCTGCGAGGAAGTAGTCGGTGGTGGTGTCGTTTTTCTGCCGGATCACCCACCAGGCGAGGCCAAGGATGACGAAAAAATACCCGGCAATGATAATCCAGTCGAGGGTTGCGAGTGTGCTCATGTGGTAAGGGGTTCTGAGGGTGGGTAACCGATGACTCGCTGCGATCAGGTTTGCTCCTTGGTGGCCTGCTGCCCGTAATACGCGCCGGGGCCATGCTTGCGGAGGAAATGTTTGTCGAGCAGCACCTGGTCAATCGGGGTGGCTGATGGGTTCAGAAGATAGGTATGCATAGCCATACGTGCTACCGACTCCAGCACGATGGCATTCTCGACGGCTTTTTGTACGGTGGTGCCCCATGCAAACGGTCCATGCCCCGCCACCAACACGCCCGGAATCTGCACCGGGTCGACCCCATCTTCCCGAAAGCGCTCGACGATGACAACGCCGGTGTTGTACTCGTAGGCCTCGTGGATTTCTTCGGCCTGCATCGGGCGCGTGACCGGGATGGTGCCGTAAAAATGATCGGCGTGGGTGGTGCCCAGACACGGGATCTCGCACCCGGCTTGCGCCCAGCTTACCGCATGGCTGGAATGCGTATGAACGATGCCCTCGATATCCTCGAACTGCTGGTAGAGATACCGGTGCGTGGGCGTGTCGGATGAGGGACGCAGTCCGTGACCAAGCACAGCGCCCGTTTCTAAGTCGAGCACTACCATGTCTTCGGCGATCAAGCGGTCGTAGGCAACACCACTCGGCTTGATGACCATAATCCCTGCCTCTCGGTCTACCCCGCTGACGTTGCCCCAGGTGAGTTCCACAAGCCCAGCGGCAACGATGTCGAGGTTGGCCTGCCAGACCGCCTCTTTTAATGCATCATGGGCCATGTCAGCGGCGCACCTCGTCGCGGATGGTCAGGAGTTGTTTCATCACGTCATAGAGGTCATCGGGGGCACCTTGCACCCCGAATGCATCATGCAAGCGGCGGTAAAGGGCATACAGTTGGTCGTAGCGCTGCTGATTTTCGGGAATGGGGGTGAAGGTGGTATCCTGCACGCCGGTCATGGCATCAACAGCGTCGGCGAAGGTGGCATGACCGCCCGCCTCGGGTCCTGCCACAACCGCCCCACTCATCGCCGCGCCAAGGGCACACGTCTGGGTGCTGCGCGAGATCTGGAGGGGTCGCCCCATGGCATCGGCGTAGATCTGCATCACCATGCGGTTTTTGGCCGAGATGCCGCCGCAGTTCACAATGCGCTCCACCGCCACGCCATATTCTTCGTACCGCTCCATGATGACGCGCGCGCCGAACGCAGTCGCTTCTACAAAGGCCCGGTACATCTCGGCAGGGGTGGTGTGCAACGTCATCCCCACCAGCAGCCCGGTCAGCCGCTGATCAACGAGGATGGTCCGGTTGCCGTTGTGCCAGTCCAGGGCAAGGAGGCCGCTCTCACCGGGCCGTAGCTGCTCGGCTTCTTCGGTCAACACCCCGTGGTCTTTGCCCGCAGGCTGGATCTGGTTCACGAACCAGTTGAAGATGTCACCCACGGCCGACTGCCCTGCTTCCAACCCGTATTGCCCCGGCATGACGGATTCTGGGACGATGCCGCACAGACCGGGAATGTCGGCCAAGTCTTGCGCCATCGGCGCAATCATGAGGTCGCAGGTGGAGGTGCCAATAATTTTAACCAGTGTGCCCGGCGCAATGCCCGATCCCACCGCCCCGAGGTGTGCATCAAAGGCCCCTATGCCCACGGGGATGCCTACGGGAAGCCCAAGTCGTTCTGCCCATTCCTCCGTGAGAGTGCCTGCCGCTTCGCCCGCGTGATAGGCCTCGTTTGGCAACGTGCGGCGAAGTGGAACCAGCCACTCATCCAGCGTGGCGAGAAATTCCTCATCCGGGTAGCCGCCCCAGGCGGTGTTAAACATAGCCTTGTGCCCCGCCGCGCAGATGCCGCGCCGCAGTTTGCTCGGATGCGCGGTGCCCGTCAACACGGCGGGCATCCAGTCGGCGTGCTCTACCCAGGTATGGGCGGCCACAAACACGTCGGGGTCCACGCGCAGGCAGTGCAAGATTTTCGACCAGAACCACTCGGAGCTGTACGTCCCGCCGCATTTTGCCAAAAACGCGGGGCGCAATTCCTGCGCGCGCGCTGTGATTTCGGCGGCTTCAGCATGCCCCGTGTGGTCTTTCCACAGCCACACATACGCGTTGAGGTTGTCCCGAAACCGCTCATCGAAGGCGAGGGGGATCCCCTCTGAATCCACGGGCAGCGGCGTCGAACCCGTCGTATCGAAGCCAATCCCGATCACGCGAGCCGGGTCGAAGCCATCGTGTGTGGCCGCATCGGTGAGCGCTCCCCGGATGCTGGCGACCATGCCATCGAGGTAGTCTTGCGGATGCTGGCGGGCGAGGTTCGGGTCGCGGGCATCGAGCAGGATGCCTGCCGTACCAGAAGGGTAGGGAAACACGCTCGTCCCCACCTCTTCGCCCGACTGCACGTCTACCACCAACGCCCGCACCGAGTTGGTGCCGTAATCGAGCCCGATAGCATATTTCGTTGTCATGTGCGTTTTGATTGTGTGGAGGGTAGGAACCTGCTACGATCCTGTAGCAGCCGGCGAGCGTTTCTCAGACGCCTGGAGCGCACAGGTCGACGCACGCACCACCAACTTCGATTCCAGGCACTCCTTCTCGATGACTCCGGCATCCGACGCTTCAATGTGTTGGATCAGCATGTCGGTGGCCCGCTGCCCCATCTGTTGCTTTGGCACGTGGACCGTCGTTAGCGGAACCGAGGCATAGCTTGCCATGTCGATGTCGTCGTAGCCAATCACCGACACATCTTCTGGCACACGCAGCCCCAACTCCCGCAAGGCCCTGATCAAACCAAGCGCCACAAGATCGTTGTAGCAGGTCACTGCCGTGGGGCGGGCTTCTTTGTTTTTGTCGCGGAAAAACGCCAGCGCGGCCTGATAGCCATCTTCAAGACGGGCTCCCGCGTGGATAATGTCGTGTTCGGCAAAAATAAGTCGATGACCGCTGAAGGCACGGCGGACGCCCTCGATCCGCTCGTTGCTGTGCATCGAGTACTGCGGCCCCGCAAAATGCACGATGTGCTTATGTCCTAACCCAATCAGGTATGTCACCGCCTCCTTCGACGCCTCAATATTGTCCACATCCACCATGCTGGCCTGAATCCCACGTACGTTCTCAATCAGCACGAGGGGAATATTGCGCCGCTTGACCTCGAAGAGATGCGACAGGTCTGCCTTCTCGTCGTAGAGCGGATTGATGATGATGCCCTCGACGTCTTTGGCCACGAGCAGTTCGACAAGTTCTTGCTCCAGGTCATAGGCCCGCTCTGAACTAACCACCAACACATGATAGCCCCGCTCAGAGGCTGTTTGCTGCACCCCCGTCACGATGTCGGCGAAATACGGGTTGTGGATCTCCTTGATGACCAGCCCGATGCTTTTTTCCGCGGCCGGTTTCAGCCGCCGCCGCGCCGCCGCGCTAGGTCGGTAGTTCAGTTCGCTGATGGCTTCCAGGACCTTCCGGCGCGTGCCCTTGCTGACTGTATCTTTATGGTTAATGACGGCAGAGACGGTGCCGATAGAGACCCCCGCCCGCTCGGCGACATCGTGGATGGTGACGTTACTCATAGGTTCAACATCGACCGTTCGTGAATGCGGTTATTTGTTCGTGCCGTCCAATATACAGACATTCCCCTATTGCCGATGTGCCGGATGCACAACATCAGAGGCAAGCAACAGGTTTTTATTTTTGAAACATACAAAATTGACTTGAAACATTTAAACACTCATATTTGAGCTATCGACTTTTTCTGGCGACAGCCTCAAACACCCCTTCCTAACGTCGCAACACGTTGGGAAGGCCGTACCCAAATCCTGACTTTTACCTTAGCCCGCAGAGACGCCTTCCGAAAGAAACCCTCACGATCATGTTCCGCTGCACCCGCTATCAAAAACGCTGCTTGCTACTGCTCGCAACTGCGTTGCTACTTGCCACCAGCACAGCCTTCGCCCAGAACACCAACGCACCGCATCGCCTCATCCTCAACGCCGACACGCCGGGGCCAACGATCAACCGCCACATCTACGGTCACTTCGCCGAACACCTGGGGCGCGACATCTATGGCGGCTTCTGGGTGCGGGGGGACGACGGCGGCTGGCAGCTCAACGAACCGGTGATTGAGGCGCTGCGCCAACTCAACCCGCCCAACGTGCGCTGGCCCGGCGGCTGTTTTGCGGATTACTACCACTGGAAAGACGGCATTGGCCCCCGCGAGGAGCGCCCGACCATCGTCAACGCGCTGTGGGGAGGCGTCACCGAAGACAACAGCTTTGGCACACACGAATTTATGGACCTTGTGGAAGCCCTCGGGGCCGAGCCCATTGTGGTGGGCAACGTGGGCAGCGGGACCGTGGAGGAGATGGCCGACTGGTGGGAATACATGAACCATCCGGGCCAGAGCCCGATGGCCGACCTCCGTCGCGAAAACGGGCGCGATGAGCCGTGGAACGTACGGTTCTGGGGCGTGGGCAACGAGAGTTGGGGCTGCGGCGGCAACATGACCCCGGAGCATTATTCGGACGTGTATAAACGGTTCGCCACCTTTTTGCATAACTACGGCGACACCCGCGCCTTCCGCATTGCTACGGGCCCTGACGCAACAACAAACCGGGACCTGCCAGAATGGACAGAAGGAGTCATGCGTGGGGCCGGACACATGATCGATGGGCTGGACCTGCACTATTACACCGTCGTGGGTGGCTGGGGTGGGCGTACCCTCGCTACCGAGTTTACCGAGGCAGAATGGATTGCCGCGTTTGATCAGGCCCGTCAGGTGGACGGCCATATCCGGCGGACCGCAGCCATCATGGACCGCTACGATCCGCAGAACCGTGTGTGGCTCATCGTCGGCGAGTGGGGCATGTGGCACCTGCCCGAACCCGGCTCGGAGCCGGGCTTCCTCTACCAGCAAAATGCCTTGCGCGACGCGCTGGTCGCCTCCATCTCCTTCGACATTTTCCACCAGCACGCCGACCGGGTGCGCATGGCGAATATCGCGCAGACCATCAATGTGCTCCAAGCCATGATCCTGACCGAGCGCGAGGGCGCTGGCTTCGTCCTGACCCCCACGTACCACGTCTTCGAGATGTACAAGGTGCACCAGGACGCCGACTTGCTGCCCATTACGCTGGACGCCGGAAGCTACACGCACGGCGAGACGACCATTCCCGCGCTGAGCGCTTCCGCCTCCACGAAAGACGGAAATGTGCACCTGTCGCTCACCAACATGGACCCCAACCAGCCGCGCACGGTGCAGGCGACCTTACGGGGCGATTCCTTTTCGTCGGTCTCGGGACGTATCCTGACCGCTGAGGCTATCACCTCTCACAATACCTTCGAGCGACCCAACACGGTAGCACCAACCACCTTCAACGGAGCCCGCTTAAACGGGGAACAGTTGACGATTACGATGCCGCCGAAATCCATCGTTGTGCTGACGCTTGAATGAGGCCGCATTGCCTCTTACCAACCATGCCGTGTCAAAAACCTGACCCGCAAGTACCCATGCGCATCCTGATCCTTGTTTTACTGCTCGTAGCGACCTGCCCTGGCGTGCTGCAGAATCATCTATTCGCGCAAGACGGACCTCCCCGGTTCGGCGGCCCGATCGAACTGCACGACGACGATGTCGCTGCCTTTCCGGAGCCGCCTGCTGGATTTGACGCAGTGCGCGACGACATTCCGCGCGGGATGCTGGAAATGATCACGTACGAGTCGAAGACGGTGGGTACCACCCGCAAGATGAACGTCTACACCCCGCCCGGCTACACGGCCGATCAGGAATATCCGGTGCTCTACCTCTTACATGGCATCGGCGGCGATGAAACCGAGTGGCAGCGGTTTGCCACCCCGAATGTGTTGCTCGACAACCTCATCGCCGACGGTTTGGCTGAGCTGATGATTATCGTGATGCCGAACGGGCGGGCGCAGAAGAACGATCGGGCCGAAGGCGATGTTTTTGCCTCCGCGCCCGCCTTTGCCACGTTCGAGCATGACCTGCTGAATGACGTGATCCCGGCGATTGAAGCCCGCTACAGCACCTCCACCAACCGCACAGACCGCGCCCTGGCGGGGCTGTCGATGG
>JAUIDY010000146.1 GCA_030428385.1 Rhodothermia bacterium
CGCCTAGCTGCGCCACCGGTATTTATGAGGGAATCCATTATCACACATCTGGCCCTTCGTCTCGGCGTCGACCCACACGAGGCCGAAGCAGCCTATAATGCCTTGGCAGCACGGGTCCGCGACCATTTAAAGGCCGGACACCCCTATCATGTGCCCCAACTCGGCACCTTTATCCTTAAAGATGGAAACGTTACGTTCCATCCTGATGCGGCCTTGTCCGAGGCTGTCAACCACCGATTTGAGCATATGGATGCCATCGTGGTTGGTGAAGCGAAGCCGCCTGCCAAGGATCTTTCTGTGGACGATGACCTGCCACTAGAAGAAGAAACCCCAACGGATTCGCCCACGCTGGGAACGGTTGAACAACCCCCACAGCAGCCAGAGGGGACCCTAAAAATAGTGTCCGACGAACCCTCCGCTGAGACACCTGATCTGCCACCTTCCTCTCCTAAAGACAATCTTGCGGAATCGCCCCCTCCGCCCCGTCCCCGACGAAGAATCCATCGTACAGTCCCGAAAAAAAAAGAATCGAATGCCGGGATTTGGACGATGATAATCGTGACCCTGCTTTTTGCTGTTGGCGCAACGGTCTTTGTGGTGGCATTCGATGGTTCTCTTGAATCGTTTCGGGCATGGGCAACGGGAACATCGACAGATACCACGCCCCCACCATCAGCATCACCAACACCTGCTGATCCAACATCCTCGGCCCCCGGGGTGGCTGACGTGGCTCCTGCCGATTCCTTGGCGTCCACATTATCTGATTCCACCACCTCCTTCTCCGCTGATTCAACCATCGTAGCCGACTCTCTCACGGCGCTCCCCGCCAATGATCAGCCAACGCCCCTGGCTTCACCTCAGATTGTTACGGAAAATGGCGGCTATTCCCTCGTCGTGGGTGCCTTTGCTTCCAATGCCGATGCCGAGCAACTCCGCGACCAGATACGCCGACGCCTGGAGGAGCAGCCATATCCAGTGGATATCGTTCCTGCCGCACCGGGCGTCTCGCGTTTTCGGTACCGTGTATGTGTTGGGCAGTTCGACTCCCCGGATGAAGCCCGTGACACCCACCGGGCCCTCTCAGGCATCCTTCCTGATGATGCCTGGGTCCTGAACCTGAGTCGCTAGCGTGCCGAGATGCCGAATGACGCAACAGATTGATTCTCCTAGAGTACACTGCCCCACCCGCTCACTGATCCTCCTTCCTCTGAACACGCATACCCAACATCGCGCATGTTCCTGCTTTTGCAACAGGTCCCTGACCTAGCGGCTGATTCGACTCAATCCCTTCCCGTCGAAGAATCGGTTTCGTTCCTCGACACCCTTATGCAGGGTGGAATCGTGATGATTCCGATTGTGTTGCTTTCGATCTTCACCATCTATCTTTTCGTTGAGCGGGTGATCACGCTCAGGCGTGCTCATGCCGACCGTGACTTTGTGATGGCGCGGGTGCGGGAATATATTAAAGCGGGTGATATCCATGGGGCCATCACGTTCTGCGACAGCCAGGATAAACCCCTCACTCATATCCTCCAACACGGGCTAGAGCGTCTCGGGCGCCCCATCAGTGAGATTCAGGAAGCCGTACAGGCAGCCGGAAAGCACGAGGTGTATGAGTTGGAAAAACGGACCGATCTGCTGGCAAGTATTGCTGGGATCGCCCCCATGTTGGGCTTTTTGGGTACCGTGACCGGCATGATAGAGGCTTTTCAAGAGATCCAACGGCTTCAGGGAAATGTGAACCCCAGTGTGCTGGCTGGAGGCATTTGGGAAGCCTTGCTTACCACCGCAGCAGGCCTCATCGTGGGCATCCTCGCCATCTTCTTTTATAATTTCCTGGTGGGGCGTATTCGAAGCAGTGTGAATGACATGGAAGGCTCTGCAACCGACTTCATCGACCTGCTGCAACAGCCCGTCGCACCGTCTGCTCGGTATGAGCAACCACTGGTATAATTATCTGGTCTACTTTCGTCTGCTCCCATGCCTCTCGACTTTGCGCCCAGCAAAAAACCCCTGACGACGTTTGGCCTTGCTGGCTTGGCCGACATCGTTTTGTTATTGCTCATTTTTTTCTTGCTGACCTCTAATTTTATTCCCCAATTCGGAATTCAGGTCAACCTTCCAGAAGCCTCCACGGCCCCTCCCATGGAGTCCCAATTTGTCACGGTGGTGATCACCCGAGACGGTCAGTTTTATGTAGACCAGCAGCAAACCACCCGCGATGCCCTGCTCGACACCATCATTGGAGTCAAGGGAGACAAAGAGGCGCTGGTGTTACGAGCCGATCAGGAAGCGACCGTCGCCCAGTTTGCCACGGTGGCAAGTATCGCACGGGCTTTAGAGATGCGGGTACTTATGGCAACGGAACGCGAAGACTCCGGCCGTCGATAGTCCTTGCATGGCAATTGCTGTCTGCGCTCAACTCCGGGAGATTGCCGTCCATAATCCTAGGAGGTAATTGGCACCCAAGGCACGGTCGTATAGGCCATAACCGGGCCGCCCCACTTCTCCCCAAATCATGCGCCCGTGGTCCGGACGGATGGGACCGGCATAGCCCGCCGCATGTAATTCCTTCATGATGGCGTATAAGTCCACATCTCCACCGGGGTGCGTACTTTCATGAAACTGCTGCTCGCCAAACCGATGCACGTTGCGCAGATGTACAAAGTGGATACGATCTTTTAGGGCCTTCGCGATGGCAGGCACATCGTTCTCCGGATGAGCCCCAAGCGACCCTGAACAGAGCGTGATGCCGTTTGCAGGACTGTCTACCAGCCCACACACCCGTTGCATGGCGGCTCCCGAGGTGATGATCCGAGGCAAACCAAAAACAGGCCACGGGGGATCATCGGGATGAATGGCCAGCTTGACCCCTGCCGACTCGGCTACGGGCACCACACGTTCCAGGAAATACCCGAGGTTTTCCCAAAGCTGCTCGTCTTCCACTTCCTCAAACGCTGCGAGCAAGCCCCTCAATTCTTCAGCCGTATACTGAATCGCCCAGCCAGGTAGCGTCCCCGTCCCCTTTGTCAGATCGAAATTTTTGAGGTCGTCATGGATGTAGGCTAAGGCGTTGGAGCCATCCGACAATGGTAAGGCGAGGTCGGTACGCGTCCAGTCGAAAACCGGCATAAAGTTATAGCACACGACTGGAATTCCCAGCGCCCCTACGTTTTCGACACTGCGGCAGTAGGCATCGATCAGCCGGTCTCGGGTAGGGCGTCCCAACTTGATGTCTTCATGGAGCGAAATGCTTTCTACTACTTCAAAATGGAATCCGGCCCCGTCGATCTGGTCCTGCAACGCCGATATTTTTTCGACCGACCAAACCTCGCCTACCGGGACATCAAAACAGGCGCTCACGATGCCCGTCACTCCGGGGATCTGCTTGATATACGCCAGAGATACAGGATCCTCGGGTCCGTACCAACGAAAGGATAACTTCATTTAATCGGGGGAATGTCAGTGAAGTAATCAGTCAACTAGAAACCCTTTGCAAGCACACGAGGGTCATCTCTTGCTTAAGTTTGGCCAGCATAAATAGGTCGTGTTTATACTGGCTGAAGCCCGTTCCGCAACATGCCGCGCTCAAGGTCTATCTTTTCCCTTTCAGATTGAAGAGGGACGCTGCTTCTTTGCATGGAGTTCTCTTACCTTCGCTGAGGAAGAATCATGGTAGAGCCGTCCCTTTACTCACAGGCATCGTTTGAAAAAGCGTTTATTCAGTTCCGGGATGAATTGGTTTCCTATCTTTTTCGCCTAACGGGACACCGCCAGGATGCCGAAGACCTGGCCCAATCCACCTTCTTGAAGGCTCATCGTTCGATTTCGAGATTTAAGGGCCGATCTGGACTTAAGACCTGGGTCTTTGCCATCGCCACCAACCTTGCGCGGGATCACTTTCGGGTACAGAAACGATGGTTTGAAGATTCACAGGATCGCTGCCGTACGGATACCCAAGCATCCCCGGAGAAAGTGCAACACATGCATGACCTCGTGGACCGCTCCCTCACCGAAGCCTATGAGTTTCAGGAACATATTAGCTATTGTTTTTCTTGCCTGGCAAAAACGCTGCTCCTGGAACAGCAATTGGTCCTGATTCTCAAAGAAGTGTATCAGTTCAAAATCTCCGAGATCTGCGAAATCTTGCAACGCAGTGAGGGGAAAGTAAAACATGCCCTTGCCGATGCGCGGGGGAGGATGATGGACATCTTTGACCGCCGGTGCTCCCTGATCAATAAGCAGGGCATGTGCGAGCAGTGCTCCGAGATTTGTGGCTTTGTTAACCCAAAACAACTTGAGCAGCAAGCTCGGCTTCAACTCGTGCAGGAGGCACAGCAAGAGGGAGCAAACCCGGAACGTCTATTAGCCCTCCGTGCCCAGTTGGTCCAAGGCGTCGACCCCCTTCGCGCCCCCGGTGCGGAAATGCATACCTACCTCCTTGGTCTCGTGGAAGAGGCAGCAGACGAACAAGCCTCCGAACGGCAACGTGGTGGAAAAGGATACGTTGGTGCGGAGCCCATTTCTTGACGTGCCGGTGGGCGCCTTTCGCCTTTTCGTCCGTTTTCGGGCGCTTGTTCGTCTAAGCAAAGAACGACCCTACTCACTTCTTTTGCTTCGCGAATGGCTATGCGCTCCTTTTTACTTTTCCTGTTCTCCTTCCTGCTTTTCTGGTCAGAAAGCCATGCTCAAACCGCTCCTGTCCATTCTTCTGGCTTCGATGTAAAGAAGCTCGAGCAGATCACCACCCGCATGGATCAATATGTGGACGATCACGCCATCAGTGGTATCGTGACCCTGATTGCCCGGCACGGAACGGTGGTGCAGCAACATGCATATGGGCACCGCGACATTGATAAAGGACTGCCAATGGACGTTGACACTATTTTCAGGTTGGCGTCCATGACGAAACCCTTCACCAGCGTGGCACTCATGCAACTTTGGGAGCAAGATCATTTTTCGCTAGATGATCCCGTCTCGGCATCCCTCCCAGAATTTGCTTCGACGCCGGTGTATGGAGATTCAGATGTCATGTCAAAGGCTCCCCCGATCACCATCCGAGATGTGCTGATGCATACCTCGGGGATCACCGCTGGGATGTTCGGCGAAGAACCAGTACACCATCTTTACCGAAATGCAGACTTCCATGACGCGTCCACACTTGCCGATTTCACGGATCGACTGGCGCAACTACCGTTGCTTCATGCACCGGGCACAGCTTGGAGCTATGGCTATAGTACCGACGTTGTGGCACGATTGGTCGAGGTCTTCTCGGGGCTTCCCTTCGAGGAATATGTCATGCAAAATATTGTAAATCCTCTGGGCCTTTCCGACACCGGGTTTGCCATTCCACCTGACAAATGGGACCGGGTTGCCACCGCCTACTCGTCTAGAAACGGAGAATTAGAGCCTCGAACTGTAGCAATGGGACCCCGTTTCGCCCGAGGCAATTCGGGCATGCACAGTACGGTGAGTGATTATTTTCGATTTGCTCAGATGCTGCTGAATGGGGGCTCGCTGGACGGGGTACAAATCCTGAAGCCTGAAACCGTTGACCTGATGACGCAGAACCACTTGCCTCAAGAGCTAATCCCTATTGCCGTACTTGGGAATACCTTTACAAATAATGGCTTTGGATTGGGATTCAGCGTGGTCACCGGAAATGAACCAAACCCTCCCCAGTCGAACGGATTCTGGTGGAATGACGGAGGTCGCCCATCTGTGGGATCGTATTGGTGGATCGGGGCTCTTCAAACCTACTTCTGGGTGGACCCTGCCCTCGAAATAATTGGGCTGGTGATGACCCAGTCCACAGACCTTCTTCCTTTTGCGTACAAGCAGGAGTTTCATACCTCCGTTTACGAAGCCCTCCTCGATTCCCATGCCACCGAAGTCAACGGATCAACGATGCGTTGATCGTCAGAACGCAGGCTCACTGCTTCACTGTGGTACGCTTGCGCGAGGCCACTCGCACCAAGGTAGCGATCACTCTTATGGAGGTTGGCGCAATCCTCTTTCGAGTAGGCGGCTACAGCTTGCCCAACTCGATCTTATAAACGACTGCCCGGTCGTCGACGGGAATGGTAGGCGTTGTCACTGTTAGTCCGTTTTCTCCCCACGTCCACCTCAAAGAATCCGCAGCCCCCAGTAATGATACCTTTTCCACCTGTACGCTTGGCGTCAGGTTCGACGGCGCGAAGGCCGTAAATAGCACGTCCTGTTCAGCACCTGGCCATCCCAAGGAAATGGCATACACTGTATCGCCTGCTACGGTGTATCGGATGTCGTTGGGCGTGTAGCTCACGCGAGGTAGAAAATGACCGCCTTCTGCCAGTTTTGTTGGTCCTTCTCCGAATTGAACCCACGGGCGGGTGTTGTAGATGGCCTCCCCGTGAACACGTAGCCACGCCCCAATCTCACGGGCCACGGCTTGTTGGTCTTCGGGGATGATCCCATCCGCTCGTGGGGATAAGTTCAGCATGAGCACCCCGTTTTTGCTCACAACATCGATCAGGACATGCAAGATTTCTGCGGCAGACTTAAGCGTCAAGTCGTTCGTAAAACTCCAACTCCCCGTACTGATAGTCTCGTCAGTGAGCCAGGGCTCCGGCGTTAAGGAATTCATACGACCCTTTTCGTAATCCGGCACAGAGATACTGGACGGAAGCTCCCCGTTTTTGTGCGTAACCACCACATCCCGACCCCATTGATCGGCGCTGTTCAGATAATGCGCCAAGAAACGCTGTTTGTGGGATTCAGGGATTTTGCCGAGCAACCCGTCAAAATAAATCAGATCGGGTTGATACTGATCAATCACCTCCGTGAGCTTGGCGAGCCAATGCTGGTAAAATTGCTCCGGCGGGATGTTACCGTACAGCACCCGCAATTCGGGATCGGTGGATGAGGTAGCCATTTGGGGATCATAAGGGAAATAGCTTGAATCCGTCATGGCGTCAGGTCGATCGGCGTAGATCTGTAAATTCCGCGCCATGTGGAACGTCGTCACATAACGCATGTCGCGACCGTGTATCGCCTGTGCCAAGGCGCCCACCAGGTCCTTTTCGGGTCCTTTGTCAACCGCATTCCATGGGTTAACCTCACTGTCCCACATCGAAAAGCCGTCGTGATGTTCCGCCACCATCCCCGCGAACTGGGCACCGGCCTCCTGAAACAGATCAGCCCAAGCATCTGGATCGAAGTTTTCGGCCTGAAACATTGGCACAAAATCGTGATACCCAAAGGCATCAAGCGGGCCGTACGTCTCAATCTGATGCTGATGCTCGAATCCCCCTTCGAGGTGCATGTTGCGGGGATACCAGTCGTGCGCAAAGGCAGGCACCGACAGCACCCCCCAATGCACGTAAATGCCAAATTTGGCATCGCGGAACCAATCTGGGGCGGCCTCATGCTCCGCGAGCGATTCCCACGTTGCTTCGTAGGGCACGGGCGCTGATTGAAGGGTATCCTCCGTCGCCGATGTGCAACTGCAAAGCAATACACCCATCAGCAACGACCCGAACGATTTCCATTTTATCCGATCCATGTTGAAAGCGCGCGGCAGGCTAACGATTGGGAATAAAACTTGTCTTTTCGACGACCTCAAACGGTAAGGTCCACGGGCGACCCAGCCGATATCCTCCTCCAACAAAACCGAATCCGTTTTCTACGTTTTCCATCACCCCGGGCTGCACCAAAATGTTAGGGTCGAATCCCTCTTCTGGGGGCATCCACGACGTATTCGCCACGATGACCCTAAATTCCACCAGCAACAGACGGATGCCCTGACTGGCGATGAAATTCTCCTTCCGGCTCACGTCCGAGAAAATTCGCTGGTAGTTCCGTTCAAGGTCAATATTAATGGTCCAATCATTTCCGGCTCGGCGAAGAAACTCGTCATACGGCACAACATGGCGATAAAAATCGAAGATGGGCACGGCGATGGGTGGCGGGGAAAACCCAACTACGTAGCTCACATAGATCTCGACTTCACTTTGGATAAGTTGCTGGATCTCACCCTGAACGGTCGCCGACAGCATCACATTGCGCGTGGTATCAGGTTCGTGCAGGACCAGGGTAGCCTGTTCTGGAACATCGACCTCTACCTGGCTCGTGGCTCCATTCGCGTCTGTGATCGCCAGCCGGTACTGCCGCCCCCATTCGGGCTGGAACGGACGATAAAAAATGTGCCCTACCACTCCTGTCGTATCCACCACTACCGAATCCCGCCAGGCTAGGGTTGCTCCCGTGCTAAGGTCTTCTGAAATGAAGCTGGCATCCAGCGGCTGCGGTAAACCAGGCGAAAGGGAGGTTTCGATGGGGAAAACGCGCACAAACTGGGTATCGGCCAAGGGATTCAGCACGCCCCACATACTGTACGGGAATTGAAACGGATCTGGCCCCGCCACATCCTCCTCACACCCCATCAACAAGCAGGCCGCAAGGCACAGGCCGAGAACGGGGATATTCATCCAGGATAATCGAGAACTAACACGATACATAATCTGCCCTAAATCCTGATTTTTCTACAACGTGGTTCAACAAGGTCCAAGTGCGGGAGAGTCGGTACCCGGCGCCCACAAACCCGAATCCATTCTCCACATTACTCAGGGTGCCCGGTTCGACCAACACATTGGGGTCGTAAATCCCATTGGGCGGATTCCACGCCTCATTGGCGACGATGGTGTCGAAGCGCAAAAAACCGAAGGTTATTCCAAATGGAGGAAGATAAAACGGATCCTCTAGGGCGCGGGTCTCCACAAAACCGTGCACTTCGCGCAAGTTCACCACAAACCACCACCCGTCCTCACGCTCACGGATGCGGTCATCATACGACACCGAATACTGACGGTACACGTACAGCGGGCACCCCCCATCGGTGAAACCCCGGATATAACTCGCCCCAAAAGTGAGTTCGTTGCGTACGAGCCGAGGTGGATTGTTAAGCACGAGCCCAGGCAGTATCACGCCCACACTAGTATCTGGCTCAACAAGGGTCAAGGTTGTGCGAATGGGCACTTCAACTTCGGTGGAAGCGGTTGCCCCGTGACCTCCAGTAATTGCCAGCGCATACGTATGTTGGTAATCGACCGTGAGCGGGGCATAAAACACATGCCCCACGATCCCTCGTTCGTCCACCAGGACAGAGTCCCGCCAAAGCTGCTCCTCTCCCGTTTCCAAGTCGGTCGAAACGAAGCGGGCATCAAGCGGCAACGGCTCTCCCCGATTTAAGGTGCCTTCGATGGGAAAGACACGAACATACTGGGTGTCGGACAGCGGATTTAGGACCCCCCACATGCTAAACGGATGCTCGGTCCCCACCACGGCTGTTACATCTTCCTCGCACCCGGAGAGGACGAACGCAACAGCGACATAAAAAACGGCGCGACTGATAGATACGAAGCTCAATCGAACGACACCTTAATACCAAGGGAAGGAATAAACGGGAGTTGATCGACCCGCTGCAAGGTAAACACGTCGAGGTAAAACAGATTGCGCCGATCATATACATTGATAACGCTTCCCAACACGGTCACATCGAGTTGCCCAACGGCAAACGTGCGGTCAACCGACACATCGAGGCGGTGATAGGTTGGAAGCACAGCATTGTAGGGGCGCTCATAGATGACCCGGCGAGAATAAGGTTCATTAATCACATCTACGATATCATCAATCAGCACGAAGCCGTCGAAGCCCAGGGCGCGGCTAAACGGAAGCCCGGAGCCAAACTCCCATCGAAAGCTCACATCGAATCCGTATAACTGGGTGCTGAGCAAGGCATTCACTTGATGGCGTCGGTCGTGCGGGGGCCGGAAACGCAAGGTCTCTTCCCCGTACCAGAGTTCAAGCGCTTCTTGCTTGGCTTCGTACTGGGTGTTCGAGAAGCCATAGTTGATGTAGCTGTAAAAATAGGGCTGGCGGCGCAACTCAAGCCGGGTATCAAATCCGAACGAACGCCCCGTGGCCCGCTGGAGCCGGGTTGTGAAACGCGGGAATGCAGTCCATTCTGAAACGAACAGGTTGTCGAGCCACTTATAAAAACCCTCTACGGACAACTCAAGCCAATCCGTCGGGGTGGTGCGATATCCAAGTATGGCATGGGTAGCCGCCGGAATATTGTCAGCCAACACATCGGGCTGCCCGGGGTTAAACTTGGGGATGTTGGTCCACGCCGTAAATATGCTGGCGGCATCGCGGCGGTCGCTGAGGCCGATAATTTCTTGGACATAACGTCCTGCTGCCCCGCTGATGGTATGGTTGCCCAGGTCCCACTCCAACCGCAGACGGGGTTCCAGGAACGGATCGATGCGGATGGCGAACCACTGAGCGCGGATGCCGGGCTGGATATGGAGCCGTCCGATTAGCCATTCGGGCTCGAAATAAAAAGCCAGATGGTCGATCCCAACACTTTTTGATTCTGTGTTCTGAAAAAGCCCCCCCAGCGCGGTGTCAGACGAGATAAATCGCAACGCCAATCCCGCTTCGGTACTGGTTTCATCTCGCGCAAACGTGCCATCAAGCGAAATGCTGGTGTTCGATATCGACGAGGTGCGCGAGGGCGCATCCATGGTTCCAAGTTCGGTATCCAGGCGCGAATGCGTGACCCGAACGTCAGCGGATACGGGAAGGAAAGAGGGAAGGTAGAGATAGCGCGCCCCAAACGCGGTGTTCTCCCACCGTATCTCTTCAGAAGGCGTCTCGGGGCTTGCCTCCACCAACGTGCCGCGGTCATGGGTGTTAATTGCGCTGACCGAAAGGCGCGCCCGCGTTGATACATCGGCGTGAATCTTCCCAAAGATATCCCCGAAATTAAACGGAAGGCGTTCGTCCAACAGCGGCTCGGCCCCGCGCTCGATCATGGATTCGCGGACGGAGAACAGAAAAGACACCCGGTTTGGAATCAAAGGTCCCTCTAGCTGCACGCTCCCAAGAAACGGAGACAGCGAGGCGGCTCCTGCGAACCGCCGCTTATTTCCCGTTCGCGTCCACACATCAATTACCGACGAGATACGTTCACCAAAGCGGGCTCCGTACCCACCCGCATAAATGTCAGCGCGGCTCAGGATATCTGAGGGAAAGGCCGAATAAAACCCGAGGATGTGGAAGGGCTGGTACAGCATCATCCCGTCAAGCTGGACAAGATTTTGCGACGGCTCGCCGCCTCGAATGAAGAGTTGCCCTCCCCGGTCACCTGTGGAGACGATGCCCGGCAGGGTGGTTAAATAGCCCACCAGGTCTCCCGAGACATCGGGCGCAGGGATTAATTCGATGTCTGCGGGCCTTACCGTTTGTTGACCAGCCGTCACCCGGGCCGCGCCCGATTCGCGCTCGGTTTGTACCACCACTTCATCGAGCAATGCCTGGTCCGGGGCCAGCGTGATGTTTTGCGTATACGTCTCGCCTGCTTCAAGTGACAGCGTATCAGCATACGTTTCGTAGCCAATAAAGGTGGCCCGCAGCACAAATGTCCCGGGCGGTATCTGGGAGATCAAAAAGAGCCCATCACGATCCGTGACGGTCCCCTTCACCACGGCCCCGCTAAATTCCTGCAGCACCACGTTTACCAGTTCAAGCGGCTGCCGGTCTTCCTGATCCACCACAAAGCCATTAACCGTTGCGACCTGAGCATGGGCACTGGCTGGAACTAAAAGACAACCCAACACCAGCAACAACCAACCGGGCCTCCATGCTGCAGAACCGAAAGGCGCCTTCAACTGATCGACCAATCCCGAAAAAAAAGATGAGTGGATGGTGGTCGCCCTAACAAATGCCAAACGCCGCATACAAATAGGGTAAAAAGGTGAGCGTCACGCCTGAAGGAAGACGCGAGGTAGGTTCGTCGCAGGCCATGGATCAGGAGACGCCGGGCCCGATATATGTGGCGGATTCTCGGGGGCAGAATGACTATATAAGAAGGATACTGCCTAATAATCCAACCGTCTGCGGATCAGAATACTCATTATTGCCCAATTATACTTAACCGGTTTCTATTGCAATCTTATTTCAAGTCTGTTATCTTTTCAAGAATGGCGTGTGAATCCACCCCACGCCACGTTGTTTTTTCCCCCATTTCTGTATTCCCCTCCGCTCCACAGCGGCGGGATGGGGCCTTGGCGCCTTTTTAGGTCGAATGCTCTCCCGCTCTGATCAAGAGGAAAGCGCTTCCGTGCGTTTTTCCCTTCTATATATATTCTTTCTCACCCTCCCATTTTTGGAGAATCGCACATATGAGACGATTTACGCTACTACTTGCAATCGCTCTGCTGTTCCCAACCTCTCTTGCCTTGGCACAGAGCGGGAAAATT
>JAUIDY010000147.1 GCA_030428385.1 Rhodothermia bacterium
GAGGTGGTTCGGGATTCGCCGTGATATGGGCGATTCGTGTGTGTCCAAGCTTTATCAGGTGGCGGGTGGCGAGGTAGCCGCCTTGCACATTGTCCACCGAGATGGAGTCAAAAGCGGGGTGATAGGCATCTACCAACACGACCGGCTGTTTGCGTCGCTTAAGGTGTTTGATTTGTGCTGCACTGAGTGGAGCCGATAGCAACAGTATGCCTTCCGCCCGTCCCTTTTGTGTTGCACGTGCTAACTGGCTTTCAACGTCTTCAGGTCGACGGGCAGCATACACCAACAAGTCGTAATCGGTAGCAGCCAAAGCGTCTTGCATGCCACGCATCACGCCCATATAGAAGTCGTTGGTCATAACCGGAATGACCGCTGAAATCAGGTGGGAATTACGCCGGGCAAGACTTTGCGCCGAAACATGAGGTTGGTACCCCAATTCTTTCGCGACTTCAAGAACCCGTTCCCGGGTTTTATCCGAAACCCGCGTATTGCCATTAAAGACACGTGAAACGGTGGCGATAGACACCTCGGCGTGTTTGGCGATATCGTAGATGGTTGCACCCAACGTGCTACGTTGAAGAATGAGGAGTTTATGCTCAGGCGATGTAAGCGCTTACATTTTATTCTCCTAAAAAAGAAACAAGTGAGGTAAAGGTCAACCTATGCCCTAAATTATGTATATCAATTTAAGTATTTGAAAATAAATGAGATATCATAAGATAAAATCATCTGATCAGTGAAATAATTTTTTCATAAGTGTGGTGTCAATTGTGTAAACGCTTTCATAGTTTTGTGGAAGGAGACCTAAAAATTGGGTTTTTTCAGCATGAAAGTGTGGGTGGATTTCATGTGGAACCGCTTTCAATTCTGCTCCCCGTTTTTCAACGAAAGAACTAAATGGCAGCCACGTTCAGATTAAAACGTACCTTGTTTTACACGGCCATGCTGCTGATGCCGGTGCTCTTCTTTGTCTTCCTCGAGGGGGTGCTTCGGTTGGTCGGGTTTGGGGCGTCCTATCCGTTATTTGTCCCTGTCGAACATCACCCCGCCCATCTCACTTCAAGCCGGGAAGTAGGGAAGCGTTATTTTGTTAACCAGAGCGCGCCATCTATTCCTTTCGATTCTTTCCGGGCTTCCAAGGCCCCCAACACATTTCGGATTTTTGTTCAGGGTGGATCAACGGCTGCCGGGTTTCCCTATTATTATGGGGCATGCTTCCCCGACATTTTAGAAGCCCGTCTTCAGGAGACCTATCCTGATAAAGAGATTGAGGTCGTCAACACAGCGATGGCGGCAGTCAACTCGTACACGCTGCTCGACCTAGCAGATGAGATTGTTGCGCAGTCTCCCGATGCCGTTTTGATCTATGCCGGACACAATGAATACTATGGAGCCCTGGGTGTTGGGTCTTCGGAGTCGGTCGGTCAGCTTCGTCCTCTCATCAATTTATATCTGGGGATTCGTCAATATCGTGTGGTTCAAGGATTGCGACATATTTTGGCGCAAGGTGCCCGACTCCTGCAAAGCAATTCGGCAGAACGAGCTTCCGATGGTACCTTAATGCAGCGGATGGTGCGGGAACAAGCCATCCCGTACGGGTCGCTGACCTATCAGAACGGGATGGGCCAATTTCGTGGTAATCTTGAAGACTTGTTGACAACCTATCAGTCAGCTGGTATTCCTGTTTACATCAGCACCCTTGTGAGTAATGAGCGACATCAACCCCCTTTTGTTAGTGGGCTGGCAGATGAAACCAATGAAGAGGAGTGGAGAGCGGTTTTTCAGCAAGGGCTGCAAGCAGCAAAAGATGGAGACACCACACGGGCCTTGGTGCTCCTCGATACATTGATTCAACGAGATAGTCTATCTGCCGAGGTTTTTTATACCAAAGCACGTTTACTTGACGAACAAGGAGCATATGATTCGGCACGCCGGGCGTATCTCGATGCAAAGGATCGGGATCAACTTCCATTTCGGGCACCTGAGGCTTGGAACCAGGTGATTCGTGAATCAGCGGATGCATTTGGGGCACACCTTGTTGATGCCCAGCAAGCAATGCGGGTCAACGCTCCGGGTGGCATCATCGGAAATGAGTTCATGTTGGAACATCTCCACCCGAACATCGATGGGTATTTTCAGATTGCAGATGCGTTTTATGAAGCCTTGGTTTCGACAATCGAAATAGGGCGTTCGCCACAGAATGTTCCTGATTCAGTGGCCCGACGTGCCTTTGTCTTGGTAACCGCGGTTGATTCGATTAGCGGCGTTTATCGGTACCGCCGACTGATTGGGGGCTGGCCTTTCCAGCCGCCCGGCGTCATTGATGAGGAATTGGTACGGCTCGAAGCAACAACGCCTGAGGAGGAACTTGCCCTCCAATACTATAATGATGAGTTGAGCTGGGGACGAGCACTGGATGACCTTCGTGGCTTATATGTGGAGAATCAGTTGCCGCAAAAAGCGCTACACGCTGCGCGGGCAGTGAGTCTACGCTATCCGTTTTTGGAACGGCCCCTGTTGGCTGCAGGCGACCTGGCCCTTGAGCTTCAGCGATATGACGAAGCGTTGCGCTATTATACCCGTGCCAATGGCATCCAAGAATCGGCTACGGCTTTGCGCATGATGGGTAGTATTACCTTGCAACAAGGGGCGCGAGAGGAAGCGGTCGCCTATTTAGAACGTTCCCGTATCCTAGAGCCGTCAAATACCCAGACACTGTATAATCTTAGTGGAGCCTATGCGCTGGTAAATCGATTGGATGATGCGCACGTCACCGTTACTCAATTGTTGGAATTGGATCCTGATCATCAAGCCGGACGGCAACTACTGGCAAGCTTAGAACAAACCAGGTAATCAGAAAGAAATGGCAAAAGTTGTTTTAGATCATATCCGTAAGGAATACGAAAACGGATTTGTTGCTGTGCACGACGCCAGTTTTGAAATAAATGATGGCGAGTTTGTCGTGCTGGTGGGGCCTTCGGGCTGCGGAAAAAGCACCACACTTCGGATGATAGCCGGTCTGGAATCGATCACAAGCGGGGCGCTTTCAATTGGGGAAAGGGTGGTGAATGATGTCGCACCCAAAGATCGGGATATCGCCATGGTATTTCAAAACTATGCGCTGTATCCCCACATGACGGTTTATGAAAACATGGCCTTTGGGCTAAAACTCCGCAAATTCGTGAAAAAAGAGATCGAGGAGCGGGTACATCAGGCGGCTGAAATATTAGGAATACGATCCATTCTGGACCGAAAACCAAAGCAATTGTCGGGGGGACAACGTCAGCGGGTAGCCTTGGGACGTGCTATCGTTCGAGATCCGCAGGTTTTTTTGTTCGACGAACCGCTGTCCAACTTAGATGCCAAATTGCGCGTGCAAATGCGGACAGAGATAGCACGGCTTCATGCCCAATTAAAGGCGACCATGATTTATGTGACCCATGATCAGGTGGAGGCCATGACCATGGGGGATCGAATCGTCGTCTTAAAAGATGGGGTGGTACAACAGATTGATACCCCTCTCAATCTGTATAACAAACCTGACAATCAGTTTGTGGCTGGATTTATTGGAAGTCCCTCCATGAATTTTATAAAAGGGACCGTCGTTAGAGAAGGTGCGCCCCAATTCGTTGCAGAGGCTGAGGCCTTTCATTTTGACTTCCGTGGAAAGGTGCCCGGCACGGCTGAGGGCGTGGTAATGGGAATCCGGCCTGAAGACATCCGCATCGAGACGCCTTCCGTTGATTCCGACGACATTATCGTCGAGGTTGATATTGATGTCGTCGAACCCATGGGGAACGAAATTTTTGTGTACGCCCATGCGGGTCCTCATCCCTTGGTCGCTCGAGTTGCCCCTCAACACGTCCCCATGGTCGGTTCCAAAGTCTCATTCTCCTTCGAGACGCATAAACTGCATTTCTTTGATGTGGAGAGCGGAGAAACGCTCCGCCTGCCATAAATCGAGATAAAAAAGCGGTTGAGCCCAACACGTCCCCGTTTCTGCTTCTTTGAGAAACCCTCTTTCAAAGAAAACAGAGACGATCATGGCACGACCAGCCAAAATATTTAGACCCGTAGGCATCAACTCACCCAATCGCCCGCGATGCGTGAGCACCGTTCGCGACTTGCTAAACCGGGTGCCCGTATTGGTAGGGGGCCCTTTGCATAAAATCCCTGAGGGCAATATGGCTGCGCTCCAGGAAGCCATTAATAACTTCCAGCAGCAACACCTTGGAAAAGTATATGGGTATATCAAACCCACGGGCCGTTCGATGCCCTTATTGAATCAGTTTGCCACCCCGATTCCAGCAACGGTGGTGTTGCACCTACCCGGAGGCGAAGGATACAGCCAAGGGGATCATCGTTGGTACAAGATCAACATGAATACCACCCGCAGTATCGAATATACCCTGTGGCATCGTGGATGTGCGCTTACCTCCGTGGCAACGGCTTTTGCTGCTAAAAACGTTCGGATTCTCAATCAACATCAAGTCCGGTCTATCATCAAGCAGAAACAAGGAAAGGCCCAAACGCAGCATCGACAGCCGGGCTACGTGGTGAAGGATTTTGGTGCGATTACCCCCCTTACCCTTGATGCATGGATGACCGCAAATGGCGGGCAAGGCTACACAACGTCCCGGGCGGTAGATATCAGTTGGGAAAACGTAGCCAACGTGTCGATGGATGTATCGTACCTCTACAAGACGAAACAGTGGGACGCGCGGTATCCCTCACCAGCCCAGCTTCGGTTGTTGCTCAACCAGGGATTGTTAATCATCGCGTTTCATCCACCGCATCATTTTGTTTTGCTAACGGGGTATGAGGGGGAGTCCCGGTTTTTGGTCTGGGACGTCGGATATCGGAACCGGAAAAGTTATGAGTATCGCCAGTTTTCAAAGTTTGTGGTCTACAAACATGCAGCAACCTATCGACCTCCACTGATTCCGCTGCGCTATTAGCTGTGCTATTTACCGCTCCACAAAGCGTTTTACGACAAAGAAAGCCGCGCTGGCATCATTCTGGGCGCAAAGACAAAGGCGAGGCCGTATCGTCTGGTGCTTTTGTTCGTCTCTTTGTACCCCCGGTGTAATGCGCAAAGTTTGTTTCGTTGGCCTCGCGTTTGCCCTTTTGTGTGTGATGGCTCCTTTTCAGGCGACCGCCCAACGGGCAGAGGTGGACGCAGCGCGGGTCTTGACCCGAGAGGCTATTCAAGCCTATCAGTCTCAGGATTATGATGTCTTTTTGCAAAAGACAATTGAGGCAGAAGCATTACGTCCCGGTCACCCTACGTTGGTCTATAATCTTGCTGCGGGCCATGCCCTGGTTGGAAATCACGACGAGGCGTATCGCTTCCTTGGCTTATTCGTTGAGATGGGATTAATTGCGCATCCCGAACAGGATAGCGATTTCGATTCAATCAAAGAGGAGGCCGAATTTCAGGCCATCCTCGGACGAATCGTCCAAAACGGCGAAGCTATCGGGGAGGTGGAAGAGGCCTTTCGCCTATCTGATCCCCATTTCATTCCTGAGGGGATCGCTTTGGATTCCCAGACGGAGGCTTTTTATTTGGGCAGCGTACATACACGCCGTATTGTTCGGATAGATGACAGAGGGGCCCACACATTTGCAGATAGCACCGACGGACTGTGGAGCGTTTTAGGGATGGCCGCAGATGTGGAACGTCGCAAACTATGGGTATGCACGGCTGCGCTTGATCAAACGCGAAATGTAGACGACGCCGAACACGGCAGAACAGCCCTATACGCCTTTGACCTCGATGAGGGGACCGTCCGTCATCGGATTGAACTTCCTCCTTCAGAAGGACCACAGGTCTTGGGAGACATAGTATTGTCGGAGAAGGGCGACGTTTATCTTTCAGACGGACGAAGCGGGGGCGTCTATCAAACCAATGCCACGAAGACGGCGCTTGAACCCATTCTGGAGCCCGGTACGTTGATTTCTCCGCAGGGCATGGTGCTGTTTGAAGCAGAAAACCAACTCCTCATTGCAGATTATTCGCTTGGTTTAGTAGCCCTCAACCTGAGTACCGAGGCATATTCGGTGCTTGAACCGCCCCCCAATTCAACCCTGCTTGGAATTGATGGCCTCACCCGATCTGGAAATACACTTGTTGCCATCCAAAATGGCGTCCGCCCGCATCGAATTCTCCGCGTTGCGTACAACCCTGAAAAAGGGAAACTAACAGAAGCGTCGGTGTTGTCCGCCAACCATGCCCAACATGATGAGCCAACCCTGGGAATGGTGGTAAACGGTGCTTTGTATTATGTCGCGAACAGCCAATGGGGACATTTTAAGCGCGATGGGTCGCTCCCACCCGCCGACGAATTGGTGGCACCGTTGGTTCTGAAAGTACCACTCTGGTGAGCATAAGGGATGGCAAAAACCACATCTTCAGCATCCAACCTATCAACAGCGAACGCTAGGGGAATGTACGTGCCACTCAAATATTCTCATTTCTTCCATCAAGTAGAAGAAAATATTCACGTGCTAATAAATTAGCGTAAGTAATTATTTTATTTACAATTATTTGCGAGAACATCTGGGTGCATAATTTTTATCAATTCGTGTAACTTTTTCCACATACTAACGAATACCCTTCCCACGTTAGAGATAACGTCACATCTTTGAGTCTCCTCTGAAAGGTGTGGTGTGTGGCAACTCTCTACACAAAGCCCGGTGTGCGTGGGGTGGGGACCTCGATGCGCCGGGCTTTTTTTTGCAACTTCAACTTTGTGATCTAGGTGGGGCTAAGTGCCATTCCGAAAAGAAAAAAACGAGTTGTTATCCTGAACCAGGTTAAGGATAACAACTCGTTTGGTTTTTCTTCATCCCGAGATTCCGAAACAAGTTCGGAATGACACCAAAGTAGGGTTATGGTTAGATCCTACGGAGCCGTCATACTCTGCCCCGAAAAAAACGGCCACTTGGCGGAACGGCATCAATTACATTAAAAAGTGGCGACAACGCAGCAGGTACTTACTCTGGTGCTTTGTCAAGGGGGGGGCGAGTGGTTAGAAATTCTTCGGCGAAGCGTTGGGTATACAGCTCTAGTACGGTAGAAAGCCGGTTTTCGTCATCAGAGGCGAGCACCAATCCTGCATGGTAGGGCTTCGAGACATGAGCTGTTACTTCCGGTGCGTTGAATGCCCCGAGGTCGGGGTTTTGCTGTCGGGCTAAGCAGACGAGAAGGCCCGCGTGTTTGCTGTCGAGAGCGGGGAAGGTACATGTTGTTCCAGCGGCTCGGGCTACTTCGAGCTGTGCCCACGCCACCCACGGGTTTACCCCCGTTGCCGCTTCGACGAGCAGGTCAATGCCCGCTCCGCCAACCCGAGCGGCAACCTCTAGAAAGTAGTAGCGTCCATCTGCCTCATTATGAATAAATTCGGCGTGGGTGACCCCATCAACAAATCCAAATGCATCAACCAGGGTCTGATGCCAGTCAAGCAGCGGGGCCTTGATTTGTGAATCGGAGACGGTGCGGGTCACAAAGACGCCACCGTCTTGATAGACATTTAAAGGCGGTCGCCCATAAGCGCTGACGGTGGCGAATTGCACCTTCTTGTTGGATACGAGCCCATCGACATGGAACACCGTGCCCGGAAGAAATTCTTCAAGGAGGAAATAGGCACGACGGTCACCAAGCTGTTCCAGAGTATGCCAAACATCTTCAGGGGAATGGAGCAGTTTGATTCCCATGGCACTGGCTTCGGTGCGGGGCTTTAATACCCAAGGCGCGGCGACACCGTCCAAAAAATGTTGAATAGCCGTCTGATTCAGCGCATGTACAAAGGCAGGCACCGCCAATCCGCGTTCCTGTGCCCGAACCCGCATGGCCAACTTATCCCGAAAAAAACGGCCGGTCGTTTCTCCCATGCCGGGTATGCGCAAGTGTTCACGGAGCATGGCAACAGGGAGGGTATCATACTCATCAAGGGCGACGATGCGCGCAAACGACCGGGTACGGGCCAGGTAACTGATCGCGTAGGTCAGGTCTGGCTGGGTGTGAAGGGAGGGAAGCAGAAAGCGCTCGGCCAGGGCGTGGTGGGGCCAGGGCTCATGGGCCAGTTTTTCTCGGGTAATCAAAATCACCTTCGCCCCAGCCTCATTGCAGGCTTCAAGAAAGCGGGTACCTTTGAAATAACTGGCAAGGCAAAGAATGGTGGGACGGTCGGACATAGAATCGATATAAAATTGAATTCCTGTTCAAGATAGCTGGTGGTGGAGCGTGGTTCAAAAAACGGAGATATCGTGGAGAACGTATTCAGGATACGTCAAAGAGGTAGACCGAAAATAGGTGCCGCCTATTTTTCTACGCATCAAGAAAACGGACATTCGTCGTTCAGAAAAAAAGGGTAAATGTTGCTACCATGCAGCAACGTTATCACGCCGTACAAATAATAAAATGGAACGGTTTACTTTTTTCGCTTTGTTTCCTGTGTGTCGGACTATATAGAAAGAAGGTAGATGGTAGGAATGTCCGGAATAAATCAATGAATCGTCCTCGGACTAGCCAGAATCGCGGTAAGAAAAACCATGGATGCTGTTATCTTTTCAGTTTCTCCCGAACAAGGGGCAGCAAGACTCGTTTTTTTACTCTCGGCACCTCCTCGAACCACATTAGGGTGTCGCCGCAATTAGACTTCACCCTCATAATTATTATGTCTCGAATCAGCCGTATTGGAGCATCAATCCTCTGGGTTATCGTGTTCGTCCCAGCCAGTTTGCTTTTGAGTGGATGTGATACGTCGGATGCAACCGACGACCAAGTCACCCTTTCGTTATCCTTCTTACATTTTGTATCAGGAGAAGCACTTCATAATAGCGTGGGAGAAGGGTTGGCGTTTAACGACTTCCGCTTTGCGAACGCAGCAGGCAATCAGTACGAGATCACACATATGGAATATATCGTAACGGAGGTGGCATTAGTCACCGCACAAGGAGAACGTGTTCTCCTGACGGATGCCCATTACGTTAATCTCACCCAACCGGAGACCTTGTCCAGCCCTCTTTTTACGGTGCCCTTTGATGACTACGTGGGTATATCGCTCACCTTTGGGGTAGCCGGTGAGGAAAATGTATTTGGTTCACTCCCGCGCACAACTTCGTATGAAGGGATGTTATGGCCTGCCATGATGGGAGGCGGCACGGAGCGGTATCATTATATGCGCTTGGAGGGAAATTTTGTGGTGGAAGAGGGGACCCGAGGGTTTCTGGTTCATACCGGCCCCACCGGAGGGACTGATTTCTCGATCCCATTCACGGCACCCCTTGAAATAGATGACAGCGCCCGCGCTCCTGACGCCTTTGTGACCATAAACCTGAGCATGGATGTGAATACGTGGTTTGATGGTCCGGAGGTGTACGACTTTCAGACCGTAGAAGGGGGGATCATGGGGAATCCGCAAGCGCAAGAACGACTTCACGCCAACGGGTCGTCTATGTATATCGTGGATTCTAGCTATGGGATATTTGATTAGCAGCGCACGTGCATGCATTTTGATATGGCTTCTCGTTGTTCGTGCGCACACTTAAACAACTATGTGTTTTAGTCGGATTCCTTGGTTCAGAGGATATTTAGGCGTTGTTCTTTTACTGATGTTGATCATCAGCGGGTGTGATTCGGCCATGAAGGACGGTCCCACACCCGTGGACCTACGCACGCCTGATCGATTTCCACTCATGACCTTTCCGGCTGACAACCCCCTCACGGAAGAAGGTATCGCGCTTGGAGAGCGGCTTTTTTTCGACCCGCTTTTGTCGATAAATGGCGAGGTTTCCTGCGCCTCGTGTCACGAGCCGCGCCACGCCTTTTCGGATCCACGCCCTGTAAGTATCGGGGCAGAAGGACGACGGGGACGACGCAACGCCATGCCGATTTTTAACCTCGGCTGGGCCCCCTCGTTGTTCTGGGACGGTCGGTCTCCGAGCCTCGAAGAACAGGCCATTCATCCCGTGGAGAATATCACGGAGATGGGGGAGGATTGGCCCCGGGTGTTAGAAAAGCTTCAAAATCATCCCACCTACCCGGGCCTCTTTGAGGCGGCTTTTGAAACGGAGACCATCACGCGGGATCAGGTCACCAAGGCGCTTGCACAATTTGAACGTACCCTGATTTCTTCCAACGCACGAATCGATGATTTTTTGAATGGTGAGGGAAATTTGACGGCGGTGGAGCAGCGGGGGTTTGACTTGTTTTTTTCAGAGCGCGGAGACTGTTTTCATTGCCACGGCACCAGACTTTTTACCGACAACCTGTTTCATAACAATGGGTTGGAAGCCGTTCCCTCTGACTCTGGTCGTGCCCTTATTACTGGCAATCCGGCGCATGCGGGTATGTTCAGGACCCCCTCGCTGCGCAACGTGGAGTTTACCGCCCCATACATGCATGATGGTCGATTTGCCACCCTCGAAGCCGTCATTGAACATTACAGCACCGGCGTGCAAGCCACGAACAACCTCGATCCGTTATTAAACCACGGGCAACGGGGGAATTTTACGGCGGAGGAAAAAGAGGGGCTCGTTGCTTTTCTGAAAACCCTCTCAGATCCTGCCTTTGCCCAACCCCGATAGTGTTAGAAAACGATAGAAAACCCAAGGGTCGGGGAAATATTGGAACGCAGGCCCCCATTTTGAAGAGGAACGAGGGTGTTGGCCAGCAACTGGAATTGTTCGGAGGGTGCAAAGCGAAACCCGAGCGAAGCATTCAGAGTGCTGTCGCGTTCGAAGTCCGGGACGTTACTCCGCTCAATGGTACGAGTGGTACGGGCACTGCTGCTTTGATCCATGATGGTTGCGGTCCCCGGCAGTAGTTCGATCTCATTCGAAGAAAGATCAAACTCTCCGATGAAGTCGGCGGCAAAGGTGACCCCAGGAACAATCTGTTGGTCAAATCCCAAAACCAATTCGATTTCATCGCTGTCCAACTCGGCTCCGCGATAATCATAGCCCACATTGATGTGAGGGGTAAAATCGCCAATGCGTTTCGAGCCAACAAAAAGCGCACGGACACTTACATTTCCCGTACCCAGAAAATTATTGGAATCTCCGGTAGGCACGCGGACATCAATTAAGGCGGCGGTACGGACATCACTGTTTGAAGGAAAGCGATATTTAAACCGAAGTGCGAGGTCGCCGAGACCGGTTGCACTGGCTTCATAGGTGGTATCGCTTACCAGGATGGGGGCAAGGGCATTGTCGCCAAAGTGGTGGTTAGCCTGTCCAAGGGCGCCAAGTGTGAAGCTGTTTACTACCGCCCGCGCTTCTCCGCTCACATCCACGGTGACAAACGGAATGGCGATACCCACATCAAAATTGGACGACACGCCATAGGTGGCAAACAGCGCAAAAATACTGGCATTCACATCGAGGTTGAGGAAAATATCGACGATGTCACTTTCGTTCGGGTTGTCACCCAGGGCTCCATTGCTCGTTACATCCTCATGCAAAAAGGTGAACCGCATTTCATCGAGGGGCATTCCCCGTAGGCGGTCCATGGTGAGATATGTGGCATTAAATCCGGCCACGAGCTTGCTGTCGCCCAGGGTTTCGGCGGTTTCGGCGAAGATGGGGCCGAGGCTTTCGCGGATACTGACGGGCTGGCCCGAGGAGAAATCGAACGTAACACCTGCGACAGTAGAACTCAGGGGGAATGAAGACACGTTGCTGGCAATCAGGCTATTTAATGCCGGGGTCAGCTGTTCATCGGCTTCGCGAGAGGCAGGAATAAAGTGACTTCCATGGTTGCCGGGGCTCAGGCTAAAACCACGTTGCAAGAACGAATCAAAGACTAGATCAAACGTCTGGTTAAGTTGCTGTGCCGATGTGAATTGAGGGAGACTCAACAAAAGAAGAATGGTCAGACCAATTGCTTTGCGGTAAAACATATTCATGATGTGTAGGATCTAGATTGACTTATTGGGCTGAGACACTGGTGAGGGCCCAAATGTCTCCTTGTGGCATGAGGGTCCAAAGGTGGGTAAATGCAGTTGATTGGTTGCGGTTTTTGTTATCCTTGTAGTTCAGCTGGATTTGCACGCTAACGGTGGCCTGCGCGGCGGTTGCTTGCACCGTTCCCGGACGGACTGTGGCTTCAATATCCTCCGCCGAATCGAAGAAAGAGCCCCAGCTTTGATAAAACGTATTTAAAGACCGTAATGCATCGGTGTCTTCATTTTCAAACCCAGAACGCAGGCGCTGGACATAGGATTGTACGGCACGGGAGGCAAGTTCCTGGGGGGAGGGGCGTGAAGCAACAGCCCCATACAGGCGACCCGC
>JAUIDY010000148.1 GCA_030428385.1 Rhodothermia bacterium
CAACGTTCACCCGATGCCGCCTCCTCTATGCAAATTGACGCCTCGCCCCAATCGTTTGAATCCGTTATTGCAAATAAAATTAAAATGAAAGGGCTGACTTACGACGACGTGCTGCTTATCCCGGGCCGTTCTTCTGTGATGCCCCGTGATGTGGTGCTGGCCACACGCCTGACCCGGACGATTCGATTAAACGTGCCTTTGCTATCTGCTGCCATGGATACGGTGACGGAAGCCAACATGGCCATTGCGATGGCGCGTGAAGGTGGAATGGGAATCCTCCACAAAAACATGAATGTTGAGCAGCAAGCGGCGGAAGTGAAGCGGGTGAAGCGGTCAGAAAGCGGGATGATCATTGACCCCATAACGTTGACGTCTGAGAACAACGTGGCCGATGCCAGGGAGATGATGCGGCGCTACTCGATTGGAGGGATTCCGATTGTAGACGAAGAAAATCGATTAATTGGCATCGTTACCAATCGAGACCTTCGGTTTGTGACCCATCCGTTGGAGCACCTCGCTACCATCATGACAGGTAGCGGCCTGATAACAGCTCCGATGGGGACCACCCTTGAAGAAGCGGAAGCATTGCTCCAACGGCATAAGATTGAGAAATTACCCGTCGTTGATGAAGCAGGGTACCTTAAAGGACTCATCACGTTCAAAGACATCTCTAAAAAGCGGCAATACCCCAATGCCTGTAAAGATGAGCATGGACGCCTCCGTGTGGGGGCCGCTGTCGGTGTCACGCCAGACACGCTTGAACGCGTAGAGGCACTGGTTCATGCAGGTGTGGATGCCATCGTTGTGGATACGGCCCACGGACATTCAGAAGGGGTCCTCGGTACGGTTAGGGACGTGAAAAACGCGTTCTCATCAGTCCAAGTTATCGCTGGAAATGTGGCTACACGGGAAGGGACCACTGATTTGATTGCCGCTGGAGCTGATGCCGTAAAAGTAGGAATTGGGCCTGGATCCATCTGTACCACCCGGGTGGTGGCAGGTGTTGGAGTCCCTCAGCTTACTGCTATCATGGAATGTGCGGCTGCTGCCTCTCTTCACCAGGTTCCGATTATCGCCGATGGTGGCATCAAGCAGACGGGAGATATACCCAAAGCGCTTGCAGCAGGAGCTGAATCGGTGATGATTGGTGGGCTCTTTGCCGCCGTGGAGGAAAGCCCAGGTGAAACGGTGATTTATGAAGGCCGGAAATATAAGAGCTATCGCGGCATGGGGTCGGTTGGGGCGATGCAAGCAGGAAGCAAAGATCGCTACTTTCAGGACGCCGAAGACGACATCAAAAAATTGGTCCCTGAAGGCATAGAGGGCCGTGTGCCTTATAGCGGTCGATTAAACGAAATCGTCTACCAGATGACGGGAGGATTGCGGGCTGCGATGGGGTATTGTGGATGCGCGACTGTATCAGAGTTGCGTGAACGAGGTCGTTTTGTTCATATCTCGGCTGCTGGACTGCGTGAAAGTCACCCTCATGATGTAAACATTACAAAGGAATCTCCGAATTATAACAGCCGAATTTGACAACCAGGTCTTATTTCTGCGAAATAGGGTGGGTGCTGCTATTCTTTTGTTGCAGATTAATCTTTGCATCTGCATTTTTTGAAGCAGCCTCCTAATCACTCGCCTGTCTTGATCATGAACATCTTCCAGCGTTCCGTCACACAATTGGTAACCCTCTTTTTGTTTGTCTCGCTGCTTTTGCTCGGATGCAACAAGGATGAGGCTGCATCGACTACTACAGATCCAAGCGACGCCGAAACGGTGGTTGCCCCCGTCCTTTCAGAGGCAGAGCAACTCGCATTAGGCCGAGAAGGGTATGAACAGTATTGTCACTCTTGCCATGGAGATGAAGCCAAAGGGGATGGTCCCTCTGTTCCACTGCTCGATACCCAGCCCCCCGACCTTACGCAGCTTGACATTCGGTTCAACGGAGTTTTCCCAGAGGATACTATCCGTAAAATGGTTGATGGACGCGAGGTACTTCCGGCACACGGGACGCGTGAAATGCCTATTTGGGGGAATGTATGGACGGATGTGGATGGAGACCCCGAACAGGAAGCGGAAGTGAACCGCCGTATCGATGCCCTCATTTTTTACCTCAAATCGATTCAAGCAGAGCCTGAAGCGTAATTCAATCCGCATCCATTAATTAATTGTAAGAGGACATGAGGCATTCCTGATGTCCTCTTTTTTTTCGGTATGAATGCTACCCGTCTCTCACGCCTACAAATGCTGTTGCATGCGCATGAAGTTGATTTTATGATCGTGTCACGCATGTCCGACATACGCTGGGCAACGGGGTTCACAGGAAGCAATGGGCTGTTGATAGTTACAGTAGATTGGCAAGCATTATTTACCGATGGGCGCTACCGCATACAGGCGCAGCAAGAAGTGGGTCCACTTCCCTTACACGTTCCCGAAGGGGATATCTTGGAATATATCCATGATAACGAGATGCTTAAATCGGGATCTACGGGCATCTTGCAAGCTGATCTGGTAACAATAGCTGAGAAAAAACGCTGGAGCAGGTTGTTTCCAGACATTGCCTGGGTTGATGCCACTAATCTGCTTACCCAACTTGTTGCCGAGAAATCCTCCGAAGAACTATCAAATATTGAACGCGCCCAGCGAATAACGGAAGACGTTTTTTCCAGTTTATTAAGCCAACTAAAGCCAGGCCTCTCGGAAAAGGAAGTGGCCGCCGAAATAGTATGTCAACACCTAAAAAGAGGGGCAGAACGTATGTCCTTCGATCCCATTGTAGCGACTGGTCCCCACTCGGCTTTGCCTCATGCGCGACCTACGGATCGGATTATTCAAGAACAAGATATCATCTTGCTGGATATGGGGTGTTTTGTAAACGGCTATGCGAGTGATATGACACGTACGGTATTTATGGGTGAACCCACTCCAAAAATGAAAAAAGTCTATAAAACGGTACGGAGGGCGCAAGAGGAAGCAATCGGGACGGCGAAGGCAGGCATCACCACCCGCGCACTCGATCTTTCGGCACGGACGGTAATTGATGAGGCCGGTTTTGGAGCTTTTTTTACACACAGCCTGGGTCATGGGGTAGGACTAGAAATTCATGAGTGGCCGCGTCTTTCCCAGCATGTCGAGGAGGACATTCCTCCCGGCGTTGTTGTGAGCATCGAGCCCGGTATCTATTTGCCGGATGAATTTGGAGTTCGCATTGAGGACTTGGTCGTACTTACAGAGGACGGATGCCGAAATTTAACCCAAGCGCCCAAAGAAATACTGGTGTTGTAGGTATTTAGACATGCCCGAATCCGACATCGATCGGCCCCTGAAGCGGGTGCTGGTTCTGGCCTATTATTTCCCGCCGATGGGGCTCAGTGGCGTTCAGCGTGTCGCTAAGTTTGTAAAATATCTTCCTCAATGTGGGTGGCAACCTGTAGTCCTCACCACGCATCCTGGTGGTTATTTTGCCTACGATGAAGGCTTGTTGGAAGAAGTAAGGGGGGCTGGTATTCCGATCATTCGAACCCGATCGTTGGATCCAACGCAGGTCTACCAAAAAAAGGCGACCGTAGCACTTCCGGATGAGAAACGGCGAAGAACGTTGAGTACGCTTAGCCAGTGGCTCTTTGTGCCCGACAACAAAGTCGGGTGGTGGCCATTTGCGGTTCAAAAAGGGAAGTGGCTACATCAAAAGCGTCCCTTTGATCTTATTTTTTCATCCGCCCCGCCATACACGGCCCATTTAGTGGGTGCGTGGTTACAAAAAAAATTAGAGATCCCATTGCTCCTTGATTTTCGAGACGATTGGGTGGGAAACCCCAGGCATGTTTACCCTACCGCCATTCATCGGATATTGTCATCATCAATGGAGCGTTGGGCCATGGGACGGGCACAGTCTGCCTATACGATCAACCACGTCATCCAAAAAAGTTTAGCCGATCGTTCTCCGAATACACCCGTCCATCTCCTATCACAAGGGTATGACGCAGAAGACTTCAAGGTGACACCCCATCATAAAGAAGAGGGACGTCTTCGGTTCGTGTACAGCGGCATTTTTTATGATGCGCAAACCCCAGATTATTTCCTGCGGGCCCTCGCACTCGTCTTAAATAAGCTTCCTCAATTACGACCAAAAATGGAGGCGGTGTTTGTGGGTTTGTTGCCTGACAAGTCAAGACAGCTAGCATCAGACTTAGGCGTGGAGGATGTGATTCAGTATGTTGGCTACGTACCTCATGAGGAGGCAGTTGCCTACCAGCGAAGTGCGGATGTGCTCTGGATGACGATTGGTACGCGTCCTGGTGCGGAAGGCATTTCTACGAGCAAACTATTTGAATATTTTGGGGCGAGCCGTCCGATCCTGGCACTTGTACCACCTGGGGCGGCGCGAGAAGCCCTAAAGCAACACGGTGCTGCGTACCTTGCCGCACCCGAGGATGTAGAAGAGATTGCCTCCGTGTTGGTGACCATCGTTAATGCGTGGCTCGAAAAAAAACTGCCCTCCCCGAACACTGAATATCTGACTACGTTCGATCGGGAGCACCTCACCGCTGAATTGGCTGCATATTTTGATGCCGCATACGCTGCTTTTAAAAAGTAAACTCGCATGGTCGAAAAGCACCGCTTGCGGCTATTCCGTCCTCCTCATTGTATCCCTTTTTTTAGTAAGCACGACTCCTGTCTTTGCACAGCAAGGCCTGATTGTGAGGCTCGACGACGATGCGCCTCTCGCTTTGATCGAAGCCCTTGAGGAGGAAGGGCATGCTAAACAGGCTGCGCTATTTGGACAAGAGATACGTTCTGTGCGTGCGGTATTAAACCCACCCACTCAGGCTAGCAAGCAAGCACTTCCATTTCGGGCGTATACCATTTCGTTAGAGACAGAGGCAGACGTCGAGGAAACCAGGCAAGTGTGGGAAGGGCTGGAAGGCATTGCCTATGTGCAACCCAACTTTACCTACCAGCTTGAATCCTTAGAGCCTATTTACAATGATCCGGCACTTGATAGTCTCGACCATTTAACCATTACCCGGGTATTTGAGGCTTGGGAATCCACGACGGGGAGCGCATCGACTCGAATTGGTTTTGTAGATACGGGTGCCTTTCTGGCCCACCCTGATTTATCCTCGCAATGGTGGATAAATCCCGGCGAGGATTTAAATGGAAATGGTATTGTTGATGCTTCTGATCAGAATGGCATCGATGATGACGGAAACGGCTATATCGATGACCTAAGGGGGTATGATTTTGTTGACAGACACGCATCTGTTGAACCGGGAGATTATTTCGAACGTGACAATGACCCTTCCGATGATAATTTGATTCAAGGCGGACGAGGTCATGGGACGCTGATTGCTGGGGTGTTGGGAGCAGCCCTCGACAATCAGGTTGGTATTGCTGGGGTCGCGCCGGGAAGCCGCCTGGTGCCTCTTCGGGCATTTGGTGCTGATGGTCAGGGAGAGGATGATGATATCGTGGCAGCCATTGTTTATGCGGCTCTGGAAGGTATTGATGTTCTTAACCTCTCGTTTGGCGACACGTATTATTCTCCTCTCATGGAAGAAGCCATCGCTTTTGCCGTTTCGAGGGGCACTGTGGTTGTGGCTTCAGGTGGAAATTTAGGAGGTGATGACCCTCACTATCCTTCAGATTATTCCCAGGTAATTGGTGTCGCCTGGTTAACCCGAGATGGTCAAAGTATTGCAGGGAGAGGCGCATTTGGTGTAGGAATAGATCTGGGAGCGCCAGGCTCTGCCGTTTATACGACTACCTTACCTCCGCCTGGAGCAGATCCATCGGATGCAGATTACTTATTCGGAAGGCGTAGCGGATCATCCTTAGCCGCACCTCAGGTGGCTGGAGCCGCAGCGTTGCTTCGCTCGCTCGATCCGTCTTTGTCGCCCGCTTCTATCCAACGTATACTTGCCGAAAGTGCCCGCGACATCAACCAGCCGGGGTGGGACCATCAAACCGCGGCCGGGCTTTTAGACGTCACACAGGCCATTCGGCGTGCCTTGCCTGCACGGGTTGAAATCGAATCACCGGAGCATGAGGAAGGGATGGTACCGGGACAAATCTCAATTTATGGCACCGTTGTTCACCCTACGTTCGAATCCTACGAGTTGTTTTTTCAAGCCGGTAATGACATCTCAGAATCGAATTGGCAGCCGCTCACTCCTGAACAAAATGAGCAGCGGTTGGATGATGAACTCGGTATCTGGGATGCCTCGCTACTTTCTGATGGCGTCTATACCCTTCGTCTAGCTGTGACGCTCCGTTCTGGGAAAACAATCGAAGATCGTCGACGCGTCTATCTAGATGCTTCCCCACCGAATCTTGATTTTGAAGTGGCAGATGTCGGCCTTGTTGATGAATTCTGGGGGATCATCGTGGAGGTTGAGACCGATGACGTTTCAACGCTTGAGCTTGTTGTCACCCTCGATGGCCAGACGTTTCGGAGTGCTTCAGACCGACAGGGACGAAGGCATGGGCTTGTCTGGAGAGACATGAGTCAGCGAGGAGGGGAGGCAAGGGTAGCCGTTCGGGCGAAAAACGTTGCCGGTATCGTGAGTGAACACCTTATCTCGTTGTCTATTCCTCCTTCTCGTGTCAATTCGGCTTTATTTGAATTACTACCCCTTTCCGTTCCCCATGGATATTTGTTACCTGAAGCGACCGATTTTGATCGAGATGGGCTGCTTGAGATCACACTAAATCAATACGTAGGCGGATGGGTGGGAGACTCGTTGGCTACGTATGAGTGGATAGGAAACGATTTTGCGCTCGCTCAAGGTCTGGTTGCCAACGTAATCCCGCGTTCGGTCGGAGACGCCAACGGAGATGGACTCCTCGAACTGCTCACTCAAGTTGCTGGAGCCACGTTGGTACTCGAACAGCCTACACCGCAGTCAGGCCCGACACTGGTGGCGTTTGTTGACACAACCGGCTTACAAAACCCGTTCGATCCCAATGCAGCATTTGGCAGTCGCATTGCCGACTTGGATAAGGATGGACTCGGCGAATACATTGTTCATAACACCCGCGAATGGAGGATTTTGGAAGTAGCGAACCAACAGGTTCAGGAAGTTGCCCGGCTTATAAATCCAACCGCGGTCTCCTCGTCCGAGATCAGCCAGAATGAGTTTTCTGAACCCCAAACACTGGCGGGAGACTTCGACGGTGACGGAAAGCACGAACTCGTAGTTGGAGATAATGACGGCGATTGGATTATTTATGAGGCTGAAGGAGATAACCAGTTTAGAGCCATTTGGACGTATGAAACCAATCGATATAACGCTGGAAGTCGATTAGCGGCAGGTGATTTCGATGGAGATGGCGTTCTCGAGTGGGTGGGGTATACCCAGAATTGGACCCAAACACGATCTGACAATGAGGAAGAAGCTCCGCTCGGGATCTATTACTTTTGGGACGCGGTAGCGGAAAACAATTACGCGCTAAGGTATCAGCTACCCATCGCGGGAAATCTCTCCAGGCATGGTTCTATGCAATCACTTGATGTAGACGGGGACGGGAAAGATGAGTTAGTGATCGCCCACCCGCCTCATCTTTATGTGCTAGAGCAAACTGAAGAGGGACTCATGCTGCGATTCCACCTTGATTCTGTTTTAGAAAATGTTGCATTTGGTGTTCGAAGCATTGCCATGACCGTCGGCGATTTTGATTTGAATCAACAGCAAGAGGTGATCCTTGGTGGTGCGGACGGGTTGTTGTATCGCCTCGTCCCGCAACGTAGCAATGCTGCTATTCCGCCTCCTCGTTGGGTAGAAGCGTACGCATTAAATGCGCAAGAGGTGATGCTACATTGGGATGCTCCTGGATTTGATTCGACGACCGTTTTTCAGACAAACGAAAACGGATCACTAGATCCAGTAGCTACGGTCCAGGAAAACCGCGTGGAGCTCACTCGAACCACTGGGTATCATTTTGCCTTGCAGGGATGGCGTCAAGGGAGCCTAACGGCATTATCACCCCACCGATGGGTGCGCCCACATCCCCGCGCAATTCTCGAAAGGGTCGCGTACCCTACGCCAAGAAGTGTCGCAATAACGTTTTCGGAGCCCCTGGATCCTTCTACCCAACCTCATCAATTTGAGTTGGTTGAAGGGGGATTGGCTTCAGCCCTATTGCTTGGCAATCAAAATAAAACGGCGATCCTCAGGTTCGATTCGCTTTCGATATTGCATGATCAATTACTGTTACATGATGTACGTGACGCAGAAAAAACTCCTGTAGCAAGCGCTGCGGTCGAGGTTCTGTTTCCAGCAGAAGGGGGGACACCACTATTTATCAATGATTGGGAATTAATTAATCGGTATGCTGTGCGCTTGATCTTTAGTGCGCCCTTGGACGAAACATCGGCGACACAAATTGAAAATTATTCTTTACGTCCCTCAGGTCTTATATCTCGTATTGAATGGGATGCCTTACGTCCATCAGAGGTTGAACTCTTTGTTGAAGGGCGTCCGTTAGGAGCCACAGGGCAAGAGACATCCTTAGTGGTCTCAGGTATAGTGGGCTTAGATGGGCAAGAAATAGGAGAGGAAGGAAGTGCAATTCGCTTGCAAGTCCCTGCTGATCGTCTTGCGGATGCCTACATCTTTCCCAATCCGGTTCGGATCGGCCAGCAGCAATTCCGGGTGACGATTGCTGGACTGCCTGCGGAAGCATCCATTCAAATCCTCTCCAACACTGGGTATCTGGTGCGACGTTTAGAGGAAGTAGACGGAGATGGCGGCACCCCCTGGGATTTGAGGAATCAGGACGGCACCCTTGTTCCTTCCGGAGTTTATCTCGTACGTATTGAAGCGGAAGGGTTTGAACCGGTACTTCGGAAGGTGGCCGTAATTCATTGAGCAGGGGTCTGTTGCGTTTCCTATTTTCAACTGCATATTAATATCTCCACTCACTCTTAGCCGGCCGCGCTTCTGTGTCTGTTCTCGAGATCACTTTTCCTAGCGTATTTGACCATCTGGAAACAATCGTTGAGGAATCTCAAGCTTTCCTAGAGGGCTTTTTTCCTGCCGATGAAGACTTTGTATACAAGGTAGTCTTATTGATTAGCGAAGCTGCCACTAATGCTATGGAGCATGGTAATCAGATGGATGAAAGTAAAAAGGTGTTGGTGAGAGTAGAGGTCAGTACAGAATACGTGGAGGCATTTATAGAAGACGAGGGAAGAGGGTTTAATCCAGATGCTGTTGCTGATCCTTTGCAAGAAGACAACTTATTAAGCGATTCAGGCCGGGGATTATTTTTAATGGAGGAAATGGCCGATGCAGTCCGATATGAAAACGACGGGCGCTGTTTATGCTTGCGTTTTGATTGTCCGGTCTGAGGCAAAATAAAAGGAGGGGAGGCCTTTAATGAAGCAACTGACCAGGTGGTTGATCAGTGTTTCGGTGGTTTTGGGCTATGGAGTTCTTTCATTTCTTATCACAGACAAAGTCACGTGGCCTTTATTTGTCGCTCTATCGGGCTTGATTGCTGTTGGCGGGTGGATAGCCTGGAGGTGGGGAGATTTTTCCGTTCGCCACGTCCTTCTTGTGGGTATTCTCGTTCGAATCGCGGTCAGTTGGGTGCCGCCATCGCTTTCAGATGATGCCTATCGATATGTGTGGGATGGCGTCGTTCAGCACGAAGGAATCAATCCCTACCAGTGGACACCAGAAGATGAAGCAATAGCTTTCCTCCATGAGGAACCGATGTATTCGCTTCTTAATTCCTCATCGTATTATTCCGTATATCCGCCGGCCTCACAGGCTCTTTTTTGGTTGGGTACCCTCGTTTATCCGTTCGGGGGGTGGGAAACGAGTTATTATCTGATTAAGGGTCTGTTGCTCCTTCTGGAACTTGGTGCCCTGCTTTTGCTCTCCCGAATGACCACCGCGCGGAGGCTCCTTCTCTATGCGTGGAATCCTCTAATTGTATTGTCTGCGGCTGCCCAGATACATACAGAGTCGGCCTTTGTATTCTTTCTAGTTCTCACTGTCTATGCAGCTCAGCATCAAAAAGGAGGGTGGGCAGGGTTTTCGATTGCCTTTGCTGGCTGGGTAAAGCTGTACCCTTTTGTATTACTTCCTTTTATATGGCGGCGATACGGGCGCAAAGCTTTCCTCGTCTCAATCGGTGCAATAATCATCGTTGCACTTCCATATGTAGGTTGGTTTGTCATCCCCAACATGTTGCAATCTTTAGATCTATACGCTCGTTACTTCGAGTTTAATGCAGGCTTGTACTACGGAATCAAGCAGGTTTTTTTCTGGATCACGGGAGATGACTGGAGTAAACAAATTGGACCCTTTTTTCGAAACTTATTTCTATTGATGCTTCCAATCATATTTGCAATTGATTGGAAAAAAAACTGGTCCCTGAAAAGTGCCCTGGTCGTGACAATGGGGGCGTTTTTTTTGTTTTCCACAACGGTTCATCCGTGGTATTTACTTGGGTTGATATCCCTCGCGATTCTTTATGAACGTCCGTTGTGGCATTGGCTGTGGTTGGGAATCTGTTCGCTGGGGACCTATTTACACTACTCAGAGGACACCCTGTTTTGGTATTGGCTGTTTGTCATCATAGGTTGGAGCGGTTGGCTTGGATTAGTTGTCGTCCGGCATTTCCCAAACTGGCTTAACAGTATTCAGCGCTTCCGGGCGCACACAAAAGTTGCCCGCCTTTGTCCCTGGTTGCCTTTTCAAGATGCGAAACCGCTCCATGTATTGGATTTGGGAGCAGGGGAGGGGTTTGTTGGGGAGGCACTACAAAAAAGAATGGGGCATCATGTTACCCTGGTCGATGTAGTTGACTTCAACAAATCGGCATTGCCCCTTTTGTTGTTTGACGGAGCGCATTTGCCATACTCAGATCGATCGTTTGATGTCGTAATCCTGTATTTTGTATTACACCATGCGAAGGATCCAGAAGCCGTCTTAAAGGAGGCATGGCGGGTGGCACGCCTGCAAGTGTTGATTGTAGAGTCTGTTTACGATCACCCTCGAGAACGTTGGCTTTTAGAGCGGCTAGACCGTTTGGCCAATCGGATTCGTTCAGGGGGGAAAATGAAGGTGCAAGAAGAGCACCTTTACTTTCGTACCGTGGATGCTTGGACACAACTTTTCGAAAGCATGGAAATGAAAATGAGGGTGCTAAAGCGGTGGGGTTGGCTTATTCATAAACAGGCATTTTTCCTATTAGAAAAGCCGTTATTGCAAAAGAACTAACATCTATCCATTCAAACTCTGAGAAGCGCCGAAACCATGTAATCTGCCGCTTTGCATAGCGCCTCGAATTGCGTTTAATCAACCGAACCATTTCGGCATAAACTGTCTCATCTCTAAGAAAATCAATCACTTCATGATACCCGATTGTCCGCAGTGCATTTGAAGCAGCTTGTGGATGGATGTTTAAAATGTTGCGGACTTCGTTTATCAAGCCAGCTTCCAGCATTAAGTCGACTCGTCTATTGATCCGGTCATATAAGGCCGCCCGAGGCCGCGAAAGAACATAAGTCTGGTACGAAAAGAGGGGCTTTTTTTTCTCGGCCTGAAAACTAGAAAGGGTACGCCCCGTTGATTCGTAGACTTCTAGTGCTCGGATGAGGCGCTGCGTCTTTGTTGGATCAAGGGTTTGCGCACTTTCAGGATCAATTGAACGCAAACGGTTAAACATCATGTCCTTTCCTTCGCGCTGTAATTGGTATTCCAGGTCCTTTCGGACTTGAGGTGGGATTTCTGGAATGTCAGCCAGGCCGAATTGGAGGGCATAAAGGTACAGCGTTGATCCACCAACTACGATGGGTAGTTTGCCTTCTTCTAGTATCTGCTGAATCCTAAGCTCCGCCGACTTTGCGAAGCGACCAGCAGAAAATGGCTCGTCAAGTTCAAGTTCATTAATAAAATGATGGCGTACGCGTTTTAATTCGTTTGTTGTTGGCTTTGCAGTGCCGATTGTTAATGGTCGGTATATTTGGCGACTGTCGGCAGAAATGATTTCCCCATTTAGTTCTTCAGCAAGCTGTATACTAAGTGCGGTTTTCCCCACAGCGGTAGGACCTGCGATAATTGGAATCTTGAAGTTTTTTCCCAAAAAGGGATTCTCGTTATTCATTAATGGTTTGTTCATGTAGTTTATTTGGTCCGCCCTTAATATCTCGCTTTGACCAGAAGTATCTCCGTAGCGACCTTTAACTCCTGCCAG
>JAUIDY010000242.1 GCA_030428385.1 Rhodothermia bacterium
TGCAGCTCGGCGAGGCGGTCGATGAGATCGTTGGCCCAGTCGTGGCTCTCGCCGGTCGAGCCGTCGGCGTTGGTCTCGGTGATCTTCGTCGTCGACTTGTCGGCCGAGATGGGCTGGGAATATGTACTCGTCGATGCCGGATGGTACAACTCCGGTCCCGTCGCTATCAGCGATGCGGTGCATGGCCCGGAAAGCGACATCACCGACGTGGTGGACGGGCTCGACATGCCCGAGCTGATCTCATATGCAGATTCAAAAAACGTGAAGGTGCTGCTGTGGCTGCACTGGGTGCCGGTGCGGCATCAAATGGACGAGGCGTTTCCGCTGTATGAGGAATGGGGCGCTGCGGGGGTAAAGATTGACTTTATGGACCGCGACGATCAAGAGATGGTCAACTATTACCACCGCGTCGTAAAAAAAGCCGCTGCGCATCACCTCGCCGTTGATTTTCACGGAGCATACAAGCCCACGGGCTGGAGCCGCACGTATCCCAATCTCATCACCCGCGAGGGCGTGATGGGCAACGAGTACAACAAGTGGAGCGCCGACGTGACGCCCGAGCACAAGGTCACCATTCCGTTCACACGAGGACTTCTTGGCGAAGTCGACTACACCCCCGGTGGATTTCGCAACCGCACCGCCGACACGTTCCGCCCCGTCAATACCGGTCCCTGGGTCATCGGGACGCGGGTGAATGAATTGGCGATGTTTGTGGTCTATGAGAGCGCGCTTCAAGTCGTTAGTGACAGCCCGTATGCCTACCGTGTCAGTCCGGCGGGTACCGATTTCCTGAAGATCGTCCCTGCCACCTGGGACGATACCCGTGCCCTGGCAGGGCAGCCCGGTGACTTTGTCGCCGTAGCGCGTCGTTCTGGAGAAGACTGGTTTCTCGGAGCGATGACCGACGAGCAGCAGCGTACCCTTGCGCTCCCACTCGACTTTCTCGGTGCGGGACAATACCGAGCAACGATCTGGGCGGATGCCCACGAAGCCGCCGACTTCCCGGACCGGCTTCTAAAGCAAGAGCGGATTGTCACGGCACGAGACACCCTCGAAGCCTCGATGGCACCTGCTGGGGGATACGTTGTTCATCTAGCCCCCGTTCGCTAATGCACGTCAGCACGGAATCTTGGTTACGGGGTAGCACGGCAGTATTGCTATCGCTCGCCTTTCTCATTGGGGCGTGTGCATCAACCCCCGAAGAACCGCCTACCCCATACCTGGATGCGGCGCAGGAGGTGGCGCAATGGCTGCAGACCCAAGCGGATGCCACGGGGCGGATACCTGACGTGGCGGGAGATACCACAACAACCGCAAGCCTGGGCACTGGAGCAGCAGGGCGCGCGTTGTTTTTCCTGGAGTTGTATGCGGTCACGGCAGACCCTTCCTATCTCCAGTGGGCGCGTTCAGAAGGGGAAGCTGCGTATCTCCAACGAAATGACGATTCCGGGAGTCCGGGGTTGTACAACGGGGGGAGCGGGATCGCGTTTACGCTTTCCGAACTCCATCGTGTGACAGGGGAAGCATCGTACCGAATAGCAGCGCTGGATGTGATGCTCACGGTGGCAGCCTCCACCACGGGTATTCGAGAAGAAACACCGCTTCCCAATGATGTTATCGTTGGTGCGGCAGGCGTGGGATTGGCAGCCCTACATCTGGCCGAGGCCCTCGAAGAACCAACGTTTACGGATATCGCCGTTATGCTGGGGGATACGCTGCTGGCACGAGCCATTCCTGCCGACGGCGGAAGCTACTGGAAGCGGGCCGAACACCTGCCGCACAACCTGCCCAACTTTTCCCATGGCACCGCTGGGGTTGGCTATTTTATGGCACGGCTGTTCGAAGCCACGCAGGAGGCCCACTACTTGACGGCAGCGGAACAGGCCGCCCAGTATCTCGAAGCGGTGGCCGATCAAACGGAGGCGCTTTTTCTGATTCCGTATGGCATTCCCAACGAAGGTTTTGTGACGGCCTATGATATTGGGTGGGCGCACGGTCCTGTGGGTACCATACGGCTTTTTTCTCTCCTGCATCAACTTACGGAAGATCCACACTACGCAAACCTGATCGACGCCAACCTGCGCACCCTGCTTGCGACGGGCCTGCCTGGACCAACCACCGATGCCT
>JAUIDY010000149.1 GCA_030428385.1 Rhodothermia bacterium
GCCAGACGGAGAGCCGATGCTGGTGATGCCGGACGAATGGTTCGAGATCAACGGCTTCATCAAGATTGGCAACAACGGCGTGGTGACCATCATGTCGCCCAACCCCGAGTTTGGGCAGAACGTGAAGACGTCGATGCCGATGATTGTGGCGGAGGAACTGGACACGGACTGGAAAAACGTCATCGTCGAGCAAGCCGCGTTTAACACCGATATCTACACGCGCCAGTTTACAGGCGGGAGCCAGGGCATCCGGCAAGGGTGGCCGGGTTTGCGGATGGCAGGCGGTGCGGCGCGGCAGATGCTTCGTACGGCAGCAGCAGAGGCATGGCAGGTGCCCGTTGAGGAAGTGACGACGGAGGCAGGGATGCTGCACCACGCCGCGAGCGGGCAGTCAGCGGGTTATGGCGAGATGGCGTCGGCGGCAGCCGCCGTCCCAGTGCCGGAAGAAGTGGAGCTTAAGCAAGTCGCCGATTTCAAGATCATCGGCACGCCGCAGCGGAATGTGGACGGGAAGGACATCGTGACCGGTAAGCCCATGTTTGGCATCGATTACCACAAGGAGGGGACGCTGATTGCGATGATCGCGCACCCGCCCGCCTTTGGAATGAAGTTAAAATCGGTGGACGACACGGCGGCGCGGGCCATGCCGGGCATCCGCGACGTGTTTCCCATCCAAACGTTTAATGACGGCTACGCCCGCAACGGGTTTGACACCAACACTTTCCCTGAATTAGTTGCCATCGTGGGCAATTCCACGTGGGAGGTGATGCAGGCCAAAAAGGCGCTCCGCGTCGAGTGGGAGCCAATCTCGGACACGATGATCACCGTAGGTGGGTTTGGCGGAACGCGGGAGGTGCGTATTCCCGCCGGGCTGGAAAACACCGCCGACCACCTCGCCAATATGGCCGAGCGAGCGGTACGGCCCGCGACGGTTCTCCGCCGGGATGGCGACCCGGAGTCGGCGTTCCGCAACGCCGCGCAGGTCATCGAGCGCAGCTACTCGGCCCCGTTTCTGGCGCACAACTGCATGGAGCCGATGAACTGTTTCGCCCATGTGACGGCCGACAAAGCCGAAATCGCCGCGCCGATTCAGGCCCCGGAGATTATCGAACAAACCATCGCGGCCCGGCTCGGCATGCCGCTGGAACAGATCGACATTCACCTGACTCGTATGGGCGGTGGCTTCGGACGGCGGGCGTATGGACATTACATGGTGGAAGCCGCGCTCATCTCGCAGCACGTGCAGGCTCCGGTCCGGCTGATGTACACGCGGGAGGACGACATGACGTTTGGCATTTATCGCCCGGCGTATCATGCCACCTACCGCGCTGCGCTCGACGCCGACAATAACCTAATTGCTTTCCATGTGAAGGCAGGCGGCATCCCTGAGAGTCCACTCGGCTGGGCAGCCAACCGTTTCCCGGCAGGTGCGGTCGATAACTTCCTGGCTGAAGAATGGGCGCTGGAGTCCAACATCACCATCGGCGCATTTCGCGCGCCCCGGTCCAACTTCATCGGCGGTGTCGAGCAGTCGTTCCTCGATGAAGTCGCGGAAGCCGCAGGCAAAGACCCCATTGCCTTCCGGCTCGAACTGCTGGAGCGGGCGGCGAGCAAACCGGTCGGCGAGCGCAACGACTACGACGCGGCGCGGTATGCGGGTGTGCTGGAGTTGGTGCGGGATCAGTCCGGGTGGAGCACGCCTCGGCCCGGCGTGCATCGGGGCGTGGCGGCGTATTTCTGCCACAACTCGTACGCGGCGCATGTGCTTGACATGACGGTGCGGGATGGACAGCCCGTGGTTGACAACGTCTGTAGCGCCATCGATTGCGGTATTGTGGTGAATCCCGACGCGGCGCGGAATATGGTGGAAGGTGCCGTGGTGGACGGCATTGGCAATGCGCTGTACGGCTCCATGACCTTCGCCAACGGCGTGCCCGACAAGCAGAATTTCGACACGTACCGCATGATTCGCCACAGCGAGGCGCCCAAGACCATCGACGTGCATTTTGTGGAGAACGACATCGACCCGACCGGCCTCGGCGAGCCGCCGTTTCCGCCGATCTTCGGAGCGCTGGCCAACGCCATCTACCGAGCCACCGGGCAGCGGGTGTACGAGCAGCCCTTTGCGCCGCAGATGGAAGTCATCACACGCGACGCCACCGGATGATCGGGTCGAGGCAGGACACGCTAGAATATGCAAAGGACATACGCACTCCCCCTCGTCATCGCGAGGAGCCACAGGCGACGTGGCGATCTCACCCCGACGAATATTGGCACAACCAACGGGGTGAGATCGCCACAGGATCTGCGATCCTTTGTGATGACCATAAAAGGGCCAGATGCGTAATGCTTGATTCAAATTGAATGATCCATTCTATGGAGATGGAAAGACAGGAACACCTCGGGCGCGAGGCGCTTCGGATGCAAGCCAACCGGGCAGAACTGGTCGAGCGCATTGCCCGCGTTGTCCCGGAAGACGGGCGGATAGAGCCGTTGCGGGGCCTCACATTCAACCGCTGTGCCTCCAAGGTTGGCCCGATTCACGCCGTGGCACAGCCCTGTCTCTGTGTAATTGCGCAGGGCATCAAAAGTATTGAGTTGGGCGGGAGTCACTACCCATACGACCCTTTTCATTACTTGCTCATCACGGCCCCATTGCCGCTGGTGGGGCAAGTCGTGGAGGCGACGGCGGAGAAGCCCTATCTGAGCCTGCGCCTGATGCTCGAAGCGCCCCTTGTAAGCTCGGTGATGGTGGAGGCGGGGCACGGCGCGCCGCGCAGTGGGGCCGATGTACGGGCACTCGACGTCAGCCCGCTCGGTGCGGATCTGCTGGATGCGGTGGTGCGGCTAGTGCGGTTAGCCGATGCGCCCGCCGAAGCACCTGTCATGGCTCCGCTCATCACCCGCGAGATTGTGTTTCGGCTGTTGACCGGGGCGCAGGGAGCCCGGCTTCGTCACATCGCTGTGCTGGGTGGGCACAGCCACCGCATCGCACAGGCGGTTCAGCAACTACAAGACGACTTCAACCAGCCGATTCGGGTGGAGGATCTGGCGGAGGGGCTGGGGATGAGCACCTCGGGCTTTCATCACCATTTTAAGTCGGTCACGGGGATGAGCCCGTTGCAGTTCCAGAAGCAACTCCAGCTTCAGGAAGCCCGCCGGCTGATGCTCAGCGAAGACCTCGACGCGGCCACCGCCGGGTACCGGGTGGGCTACAACGATGCCTCGCACTTTAGCCGCGAGTACAAACGCCTGTTTGGCCGTCCCCCGAGGCGCGACGTGGAACGGATGCGGTTGGACCAACGTGAGAGCGCCACCTAACAAAATCCGAAAAAATGCCAGCATGAAGACCATTGGGATCGTGGCCCACAGTGCCGAGGGCGGGGCGCTGTGTTTTCTTACCGCCTGCCGGGAAGGGCAGCGGCTGCTCGGGCCGCATTTCCATCCGGAGATTGTCCTCAGCGCCATTCCGATGGGCAACAGCATGCCCGGTTGGGAGTCGGGCGACCATACCGCTGTGGCGAAGGAATTACGCCGTGGCGTGGAGCAGGTAGCACAGGCCGGGGCCGATTTTTTTGTCTGCCCGGACAACACCGCCCACCTCGTCCTCAATGAGATCGTCGATTCCCTTCCCATCCCTGGCCTTTCTATCGCCGAGGTGGTGGCTGCCGAGATGCAGCAAAACGGCTGGCAGACCACTGGACTCCTCGGGACCGAATGGACCATGACGGGCACCGTCTACCCGGAGGCCCTGCGGCGACTGAACCGGGCGCATGTGATTCCGGACGCCTCCACGCGATACGCCATCAACACCGCCATCTTTGACGAACTGTGCCTGGGCGTTTTTAAGCCGGAGACGACGGCGGTTTTTGTGGGTGCGATTGATGACCTGAAGCGTGCCGGGGCCGAGTGTGTTATCCTCGGCTGTACCGAGATTCCGCTGATTATCAACGAGGAGAATGCGTCGCTTCCCGTGCTGGACTCCACCCGGCTGCTTGCCTATTATGCCGTTCGCGAAGCCCTCGCCGAAGAACCGCTCCCGCAGGACTCCGGTTGGCTTCCTTGTGGATGATACGATTTTGGTGTTCTTGATCAGGAAAAGTCGAGTGGCTCCATGCCGAAGTACAGCGAGGTGATTTGGAAGCTGCGGTTTGTTGATCCTCCCCCCAGCCCCCTCCTTACTTCGCAAAGAGGGGGAGAAAGGTTGAAGTTGGTGTCATCCCGGCCTCCGAGCCGGGATCTCGCAATATAGCAGGGTTGCCAGACTGAGAAATGCCGACCCGAGCCGGAGGTGACTGATGAAAAAATTAGGTCTGGCATGACACATCGTAAAAACAGGAAATGAAAACACCCACCTGGCATACGGAAGCCATCGCGCAGGGCATCGACTACATCGTGGTGGTGTATGGAAAAGCCGAAGGGTTCGTCTTTTGCCCGACCAATCTCGAAAAGCCGTTTCGCGTGGGCGGCGACTACGACGGCAACATGGCCACCGATGCGAAGGGCGCCCGGTACTATTTCGACCGCTGGTTCAACAAGCACTTCCTCGATCAGGTCACGTGGTTTATTCCTTTTGTCGATAAGGTGATGCGCGGCGAGGACTTTACACTGAAAGACCTCGATATTGAAGAGCGAAACCTGCGAATCATTTCGGGGCGTTGGCCATGGTAAACATCAAAAAATGGGTCCTCACCGCATGCTTGTTGGGTCTGGTAAGCGCAGTGCAGGCGCAGGCACCACGGACGTACTGCAACCCGCTGGACGTCAACTACCAGTACAACTTCGAGCAGTTTAACGAAGGCATTTCGTACCGCTCCGGGGCCGATCCCGTCATTGTGAACCACGGCGGTGAGTACTTTCTGTTTAGCACTATTGCGCAGGGTTGGTGGCATTCCACTGACCTGAGCCAGTGGCGGCACGTGCGCCCGAGCATCTGGGTGGCACGCGGGGTGGTGGCCCCCGCGGCGCTGTCGGTGCGCGACACGTTGTACTTGCTGCCCTCTACCTACGACCGCCTGCCCATCTTCTCCACCACCACGCCCGCAACGGGGCACCTTGAGCGGTTTAATCCGCTGCTCCCTTTCCTGCCCGACGGCCCCTGGGATCCTGCCTTTTTCCACGACCCGGACACCGACGACTGGTACCTGTACTACGGCTCGTCCAACCTGCATCCGCTCTACGGCATCAAGCTAAACCACTCCAAGCGGCTTTCCTATGAAGGCCCCGTGCATAACCTGTTCGTCTTGCACCCGGATCAGCATGGGTGGGAGCGGTTTGGGCAGGACCACCGGGGCGACATCGACCCGTTTATGGAGGGCGCGTGGATGACGAAACACGCGGGGAAATACTACCTGCAGTACGGCGCGCCGGGCACCGAGTACAACGTCTACGCCAACGGCACCTATGTAGGCGAAGCACCGCTGGGACCGTTTACCTATGCGCCGTACAACCCTGTCTCGTACAAGCCCGGCGGTTTTATGACGGGCGCCGGGCACGGCAACACATTTCATGACCGGTTTGGCAATTATTGGAACACAGGCACGGCGTGGGTGGCGGTCAACTGGAACTTCGAGCGGCGCATCGTGATGTTTCCGGCAGGCTTCGACGCCGACGGGCAGATGTTCGCCAACACCCGCTTTGGCGACTTCCCACATTACGCACCCACGGAGGCGTGGACCAACAAAGACGCCTTGTTCACGGGCTGGATGCTGCTGTCGTACCGCAAGCCGGTGCGGGCTTCTTCCGTGCGCGACACCTTCGCGGTCGATCACCTCACCGATGAAAACCCGCGCACGTTCTGGGTGGCCGAGACCAACAGCACCGATGAATGGCTGGAGATGGATCTTGGGCAGGTTTACGACGTGAAGGCGCTCCAGGTCAACTACACCGATTACCAGTCGGACCTCTACGCCAGCGACTCCACCGTCTACACGCAGTTTCGTCTACAGGGGTCGGTGGATGGCGCGACGTGGGAAACCCTCGCGGACCTGAGTGACGAAAAACGCGACCGCCCCAACGCCTACCTCGAACTTCCAGAGCCCGTACAGGCACGGTATATTCGCTATGAGCACGGCTATGTGGCCGCCCCGAATCTGGCCATCAGCGACATTCGGGTGTTTGGCAATGGAAGTGGGCCGCCGCCGTCCACGCCCGCCGGCTTTTCCGTCCAGCGCGACGCCGATCCGCGCAACGCCTTTGTCACATGGGAGCCTGTGGAGGAGGCCGTAGGCTACAACATTCTCTGGGGCATTGCGCCCGACAAGCTGTACCTGACGTATCAGGTGTTTGCCGACCGAGGCACTGCGTTAGAGCTTCGCGCCTTGAATGTGGGGCAGGCGTATTATTACGCCATCGAAGCGTTTGATGAAAACGGGGTCTCGGAACAGAGTGAGGTGGTGCATACCCCTTGAAATCGGGATACGCTATTCCACTGGGCCGCCGACGATACGAAGGAGGGCGTCGTGCTCGGCGAGGAGCGAGTCGGGGTGCAGTTCCCAGGCTGTAGTCTGGGCATCGTCGGTGCGTTCGGGTTTGAGGAGGTTGATGCTGCGGGCGTAGTAGGCCAGGGCTTGCTCGCGGTGGGTCGTGCGTTCTTCGGCGATGGTGGCTTGGTGGCCCATCAAGCGGTGGATACGCGCCATATGTCCGTAGGTATAGCCCAGGTTGCCCATCACGATAGCGCTCACGTCACCGCTTGCAATCAAGTTTTCCAACACGGTGGCGGCTTCCTGGCAGATAGGCAGGGCGGCCTCCTCGCGGTTGTTAAGTAGCAGCATCCGGCAATACAGGCGCAGGCTGTTGCTGTACGAGTTGCTTACGGCCCTCGGGGTATCTTCGTAGGCGGCTTTGCGAATCCGCACTCCGGTTTCAAACGCCGCCGCCGAGGCATCGACCTTGCCCATCGACGCCAGCGTGCTCGCCACGGCCACATAGGAGCGCGACAGCGCCTCATTCGCTTTGCTGTTGGTGGAGTCTTGCGCCACGAGCCGCTCGGCATAGGCCAGCGACGTTTCGTAGGGTGGAATGGCTGCTTCAGGCTGCTGCATGGCGATATGCATCAGTCCGACATAGTTGTAGGCGACATGCAGGCCATACAGCACCCGGGGCTGGGAGGGGACCCGCTGCTCCAGCCGGTGCAACAAAGCCAAACCGGTCGGATCCACGACGTCGAGCGCGTCTTGATAACGCCCGCTGAAGCGCAGCCCATCGACCTCATAGGAATAGGCCCGCCACAGATGCAGGTTCATGTCGATGTTGGCCGGATAGCGTTGGACGACGGCTTCCAGTTGGGTGATGGCGGTGTCGAGGTGGGCCAGCCCTTCATCGAAGCGGCGCTCCCAGATGAGCCACCAGCCCAGTTCGCTGCGGATGCGGCCCATGTCGTGATGGACCGCCCCGTCTTCGGGCCTCGCCGTCGCGAGCGGGCGAAGCAACGCCAGCGCCCGTTGGCTAAGTGCGATGGCCCGCTGGTTGTCTTTCGACCATGACCACGTCACGGCGAGGTCGCCGTAACTGTTGGCCAGCGCATGGCGTGTGGTGGCGTTCAGGGTGTCGCGGTGCCACAACTCCTGACGCAGCGCAAACGCTTTCTGGTAACTATCCATGGCCCCGGCGAGGTCGCCGAGGTTGGTGTAGTGCGGATCGCCCTGAATCTCTCCGATTTGCTCGTAGGCCGCCGCCAACTCAAGCTGCAACGCGGGGTCACCCCCGGCTTCCTGGTGCAGCACATCGAGGTAGGTGAGGGCGTTGGCGACCAGCAGCCGCCGCGCCGAGGTGGCGCCGGGAAGGTCGCGGATGGAGTCGTGCAGGTCAGATAGCAACGTGTTCGACAGCGTGCGAACCTGCGAGAAACGCCGCTCGGCCACCTGCGCCTGCCGCGTGGTGGCGATGATGCCGCCCAGCAGGACCACGACCAGGAGCGCAGCGGCGCCCACGCCTACGGTGTTGCGGCGCACAAACTTGGCGAGGCGGTACCCGAGGCGGTCGGGCTGGGCCATCACGGGCAACTGAGCGAGGTGCCGCCGCAGGTCGTCGCCCAACTCGGCAGGCGCGCCATAGCGGCGCGCCGGGTCTTTGTGCAGGGCCTTCAGGACGATGGTGTCGAGGTCACCGCGCAGTCGCCGTTGCAACCGGGTGGCGGGTTCGCCCGGTGTAGCTTCGGAGATGCGCACGACCGCCGTGCTGGGTTTGGGCGGGTCGTCTTCGCAGATGAGGCGCTCGATGGCGCTGGCGGTCAGGCCTTTAACTTCATAGGGACGTTGCCCGGTGAGCAATTCATACAGGATGATGCCCAGCGCATATACATCGGAAGCCGTGGTGATGGGGGTACCTTTGACCTGTTCGGGGCTGGCATAGGCGGGGGTGAGCAGGTGCCAGCCCGTGCCGGTAAGCAGGCTGTCACTGGGCTCCGGGCCGAGCAGTTTGGCAATGCCAAAATCGAGCAGCTTAACCGTGCCGTCGCCCGTGACGAGGATATTCGAGGGCTTCAGGTCGCGGTGCACAATCAGGTTCTGGTGGGCATACTGGACCGCGTCGCACACGGTTTGAAACAGACGAATCCGGTCTGCCGTGGAGAGTTGCTGCTGCTCGCCGTACTGATCCAGCGGGATGCCGTCCACATATTCCATCACCAGATACGGAACGCCCTCGTCAGTCACGCCGCCGTCGAGCAGGCGGGCGATGTGGGGGTGTTGCAACGAGGCCAGGATCTGGCGTTCCTGCTGAAACCGCTGGACAAGGGCTTCGTGGTGCCTGCCATACCGCACCCGCTTGATGGCGACCTGCTGCGTAAACTGGCCGTCCACGCGTTTGGCAAGGAAAACGGTGCCCATGCCGCCGTGCCCCAACTCGCGCACCACCTCATACGGTCCGATACGTTGCCCCTGGTGGTTGGGAAGGGCCTCCTTCGCGAAGAGGCGCAGGGCTTCTTGGGGCAGGCCATCGTCGAGAAATGGGGTATCATCAGCGTCGGCTTCCAGCAGCCCCAGCACCTCGGTGCGCAACGCCGCGTCCTCGGCGCAGGCGGCGTCCACAAACGGCATACGTTCGGGGAGCGGCAGTGCCACCGCTTCCTCGAAAATACGCCGCACCTGCTGCCAACGTTGGGTGTTCATGGATTATAATGTTCGCTATCCGTGGTGGTGTTTGCGTCCAGGGTCGCCACAGGGGGCGACCCCTACGGGTGCTGGGAATAATCGGTTTTTCCTGCATCCCCCTTCCCACTTCCCTCAACCCTCTTCCCTCACCTCCATGTGTTTTTTTCTGGCTCAGGGGCTCATGCCGAGCCGTCGTGCTGCAAGGTGCGGCGCAGCCAGGCCCGGGCGGTTTGCCAGTCGCGCTTGACGGTGGCGGGGGAGATGTTGAGGGCTTCGGCGGTTTCTTTGACGTTGAGCCCGCCAAAATAGCGGCACTCCACCACCCGGCAGAGCCGCTCGTCCAGCGCTTCGAGCTTTTGCAGGGCCTGATCCAGCGCCAGCAGTTCCTCCAGCCGGTTTTCGCTGAAGCCCGCCGCCTCGTCGAGTTCCACGTTGCGCTGACCGCCGCCGCGTTTGTCGGCGTTGCGCCGCCGGGCGTACCAGATCAGCACCCGCCGCATTACCCGCGAGGCGATGCCGAAGAAGTGCGCCCGGTTTTGCCACGCGAGGTCGGCCTGCCCCACGAGGTTGAGGTACGCCTCATGGACGAGCGCTGTCGTGTTGAGGGTATGGTCGGCCCGTTCCCGTTGTAGGTGCCCGTGGGCCAGCCGCCGCAGTTCTTCATACACCAGCGGCATCAGTTGCTCCATGGCAGCTTCATTGCCGGTTTGCCACTGTTGCAGGAGCTGGGTGACGTCGGAGGCGGGGGGCATGCAGGCAACAGGTTAAGGACAGGGGAAGCATAAAGATACGGCGTTTGAAGGGGAGGAGGAAAGCGGGTTGGGAAAGGGTGAGTGGGGGAACGGGAGAAAGGGCGAGTGGGAGAAAGGGGGCGGGTGGAAAAGAGAAATTGGATGATTGATCAAGGCTCATGAGCCCGGTTTCGGTGAAAAGGCACATGTAGAAAGCGAACCCCTATTTCCATTGTTGCTTATCTACGAGAGACCGCTGTGAAACGTACGCTCTTCTTCTTTAGCCTGCTGCTCTTCTTCGTCGAGATGCCCGCCGTGGCACAAATCAGCTTCGACGACAACGATTTTACCCCAACCATCAGCAGCCGTCGCGATGCCGCCACGTATACCGCCTCGCCGACCATTGGCACGCCGATGTTTAACAACCTGCAAGCCCTGGCGGCGCAGCAGGGCGCCAACCAGGTCTTCGACCTGACGGGCTACACCTACGATCCGCCCGATGCCATCACCAACTTTTACGAAGCGTTTACCCCCGCAGGCCCCGGTGGCAACGTCGCGGCCTATCAGGGCAGCACCTATGTGCTGAGTTTGCCGCAAGCCTTCAACCCCGGGCTTCCGGCGGATGCTTATGGCTACTACAGCGTAACCCCGGCAGGGTTGTATCTGCATGGCAACCTGGCACCCGGTTTTAACAGCGTCGAAAACGTGCCACCGGAGACGATCTATGAGTTTCCGCTGACGTTTGGCAGCAACTGGGTGTCGCAGCATACGCAGACAACCGCCGGAGTCATCAACTCCGTTTTTGATGTGCGGATCACCCAAACGGTGGATGGCTGGGGAATGCTGCAAACCCCGGTGGGCGTGTTCGAGTGTCTCCGCATTCACATCGTTCGGGAGATTCTGGACAATGGCAACGTGGTTGCCACCGACACCGAGATTGAGTTCGTCACCAAAGACGGCCTGACTGCCCGCCTCGGTTTTGACGAAGGCTTCCAACAGTGGGAGACCGTGAGCTATACCGAGGAGACCATCACGAACGATGGCGATGGTGGTGGCGGAGGCGGCGATGGCGACAAAGACGTCCTGCTGGTCATCGGCGATACCGGTGCGCCGAACTCTTCGGATGTGGCCGTAAATGACTTGCTGGTAGCGCTGGGGTTTACCGTCATGCAGGTGGATGATGACACTGCCGATCCAGCGGATGCCACTGACAAAGACCTGGTGGTCATTTCTTCTACCTCCGATCCCGACGTGCTGGCGGGTGATTGGAGCAGCGTGGGCGTCGGGCTGCTCACCTGGGAAGGAGAACTGTATGACGATTTGCAGATGACCGGGGCGGTGGTCAACACCGACTTCGGTACCACGCTGGCGACCACCACCCTGACCGTGATGGACAGCAGCCATCCCATCGCCAACGGGTTTGCGGGCGAAGCGACCGTGTATCAGCAGGCCGCCTCGATGCCGTGGGGCGTGCCACATGCCGATGCCGTGGTGGTGGCACAGGATGCTTCCGCCCAAGCGACGCTGTTCACCTACGCCACCGGCGCAACGATGGTGGGACGCACGGCCCCGGCGCGGCGCGTGGGCTTTTTCCTGGATGATACGGGTGCTTCCAACAGCACCGATGACGGGTTGGCTCTGCTGGAAAACGCGCTGCTGTGGGCGGCAGGCTGCGAAAGCGAAATCGATGCCAGTGTGGCGGTGGAACGCCGCTCCGACGAAGTGCCACACACCGTTGTGCTTAACCAGAATTATCCCAATCCCTTCAATCCAACGACGGTTATTCCTTTTGAAATCACCCAGGCGGGCACGGTGTCGTTGACGGTCTACAACGTATTGGGTCAGGAGGTGGCGCGCTTGGTGGAGGGCACGCTCCCCGCCGGGCATTACCAGGCGACGTTCGACGCGGCTTCGCTACCGAGTGGCACGTACCTGTATCGCCTGGAGGCCGCCGGGTTTACCCGGGTTCGGACCATGCTGTTGGCGAAGTAATCCACCATTACGGGGGGACTTTCGTGGATTCCAATTCCGGAAGTAACCAAAAGAGCGGCACGTTTTACTGGCAAGGAAGCACCCCGTCCGGTCCAGGTTTGCCCCCGCCCGATATGGTTT
>JAUIDY010000150.1 GCA_030428385.1 Rhodothermia bacterium
TCTGGAAAAAAGATTTTAGAGAAACCTAAGAATTATCGGGAAGCAAAAAAGATGCTTGCTACACTTGCGGGTCGAACCCATCAAGTCTATACGGCCTATACGATTTTGTTATGCGAGCCGAGTGGTAAGAGAGTTCGCCGAACAAAAGCAGTTCGTTCGCGGGTGAAGATGAGAAGGCTCAAGAAGATCGAGATCGAAGCTTACTTGAAACGAGGCGAATCAATGGACAAAGCAGGTGCCTATGGGATTCAGGATGACTTTGGGGCGGTGTTCGTGAAGCAAATCACCGGTGATTATTATAATGTCGTGGGCCTGCCATTGCATCGGCTGTATGTAACGTTGCGCACCCAGTTTCCCGATTTCCTCCCTGAATCCCAATGAATCACTCCGCTGACACCTTAAAAATACTGTTGGTGCAGGCCCGCGATACGGCAGACATGGAAGCCCAGGAGCAGCGTTGTTTTGTGGATCGCTGCCGCCTTCCTCTTTCCAGCTTTGTTCCTGTAAACGTGGTGCGGGACCCCTTACCTTTGCCTCTCCTCAGAAGCGTTGATGCCGTAATGATTGGGGGTGCTGGCGAATACTCGGCGTACAAGAATTATCCCTGGATGTCGGGAGTTTTGGATTTTGTCCGTGCTGCGGCAAACCAGACATACCCCGTCTTCGGAACGTGCTGGGGCCATCAGGTCATCGCCCGTGCGCTGGGAGGTGAGGTACGGCCTGATCCACAGCGTGCGGAGTTCGGCTGCGGAGCTATCCAACTGACCCCAGCCGGTAAAAAGGACCCCCTTTTTTCCTCCTTCCCCGAACTATTCCAAGCCAACATGGGCCATCAAGACCGGGTGACCCAGCTCCCTCCTGATGCCATTGAACTAGCTTTTAATGAGGGCCAGCGCAACCAGGCTTTTCGGATCGCAGACCTGCCTATTTATGGCACTCAGTTCCACAGTGAGTTGGATGCCCAGACGATGCAAGAGCGCCTCCTTTCGTATCGCGGCCACTACGACAATGAGTTGGGGGGCGAAGACCGTTTCCGGGAAATCCTCGAAAGTTTACGACCGACCACGGAAGTGGATCACCTCATGTTCGATTTCTTACGCATGTTTGTCAGGCGTTCGGGCTGATTGCTTCTCCAGCGGTAGACTGCCTCAGCCCGGTCGCAGGCTCCTCCCACAGGCGGGTTGGGCTTGCGAACAACCACCTCTACACTTTCTAAATGGGGATATTCCTCTGCCACGCGGTGGGCAATCAGGTAGGCTAGTTTTTCAATGAGGTAGAAGTTGTTTTTCGTGACAAGTTCGTTCACCAGCTGATAGACGCGTTCGTAATCAACCGTCAACGACAGGTCATCGGTTTGGGCCGCGCGTTCAAAATTAAGGTCCGCAGAAACATCCACCTCGTACCGCCCCCCGAGCCGGTGTTCTTCTTGCATTACGCCGTGATGGGCATAAAAAACGGCATTAATGAGGCGTACGGTACCGACAGTCATAGTCGAAGAAATATGGGTTAAAGTCCAAGCGTGTCAAGGAGGGCGGCATCATTCGCGGAAAGGGTCCCTTCTGACCGTTGCACAATGCGTTCTGCCACAAAAAGCGTAGCGTACAGACCAAGAATGGTGTCGCTACGCTTGCGGTGCTCATCAAAAAACCGAGTTATCGTTGAATTACGGAGAGCCATCGGGACGTGAAACTCACGCGGACCGTGTGGGCCGGGTGACGCTTCTCCAGGAAAGCTCTTTTCTGGCTCAAACATCCGTGTTCCAAAGTGGCAACCCACACACTGCGTGGGCGACTTGAGCGCCCGAGGCCGTGCTGCTGTGGCGGGTACAAGCGACCCCGAGGCATCGTAAGTGGCAAAGTCCCACAAACCATCTCCCCTTTTTCTCATGACGGTGGTTTCCAGAACCGTATCGGCTTCCAGGTGCTCGCCAATAAATGTGGTGCCTACCGGATACAGGAGGTGTTCACCCGCCTCTTTATAAGCGAACAATGCTGCGCGGATGGCCTCGGCAGGCACCCGGATACGGCGGCGTGCTTGAGTCATCACCCCTTGAACCTCCACCTCAAACCATTCAATACTTGAATCTGCTTCAACGCGAAGGAAGGCTTCAAGAGAGGGAGGAATGGAACGGGCCTCGTAGTAGGTGGCTTGCCAAAACGCCTGGATGGCGTCATCATCCATTTCTGAACGGCCTTCAAGCTGTGCTGCAAGTGTAGGCACTGCTGCAGTGAATTGGGCCAGATCTAAGTAATACGAACCGCCTTCTTTTGTCACCAACCCGGCTTCGAAGGGGTCTTGGCCTGACTCACTCCCATAGCCTCCAAAGTAAAAACGAAGCAACCGCTCTGGGTCCGCGCTGTCCACCTCTATGGCAATACGGGTTGGGTTATCAACTGTGTTCGGCGTAGGTGATTGGCATCCAGCCATACAAAGAGCAATCACGAGCGCCACCATCCATGTCTTCATCGGTCTCACAACACGGTTAGGAAGCAAGTTCTTTCGGCTCCATCATAAAAGGGAAGGCGGAGAGTTGCCGAAATTCATGCATGCGGCGGGTGATTTCGCTAACGCCCAGGTTAAAAAGGCGGGTGGGTCCAAAATCTTCAACGCAAAATGAAGCCATGGCGCTACCATAGATGACCGCGTTTTTTAAGGCTTCGGTGTCGATGAATTCCGCCTGGGCCAGATACCCGGCAAAGCCGCCCATAAACGTATCGCCTGCCCCGGTCGGATCCTGGATGTCTTCCAGCGGATAGGCTGGTGCACTGAAGATGACGTCATCGACAAATAGCAGCGCGCCGTGCTCTCCTTTTTTGATGACCAAAATACGGGGTCCCATTCCCCGAATCGTCCGTGCCGCCCTGACCAGGTTTGGCTCATTGGCAAGCTCGCGGGCTTCAGCGTCATTGATGATCAGGCAGTCCACCAAACGCAGCGTCTCTTGTAAATCCTCCGGGGTGTGCTCAATCCAGAAATTCATGGTATCACACACAACCAATGCCGGGTCGTCGACTTGTGCGAGCACCGACTGTTGGGTTTTCGGGGCGAGGTTGCCCAGACACACAATCCGGGAGTCGCGGTACGAAGCAGGTACCACCGGATCAAACGTTTCCAGAACATTCAGATGTGTGGCGAGGGTATCGCGGTCATTCAGGTTGTAATGATAGCGCCCACTCCATGCGAAGGTTTTTCCTTCGGGGTCTACTTCCAACCCTTCCAAGTTGACCCCGCTTTTACGGAGTAGGTCAAGATATGCCGGGGGAAAGTCATTCCCTACTACGGCGACCAGCCTGACGTGGGGCGTGAAAAACCGGGCAGCCGTGGTGATGTACATCGCGCTCCCACCCAATACATCATCTTCCTTCTTGAACGGGGTCTCGATGGAGTCGAGGGCGACGGTGCCAACTGCCAATACGCTCACGGTTCCCTTGTGGTTGAATTAATGAAAGGACACAAGGGATCTGAATCTACGGTGTTTTTGATTCCAAGTCACCCAGGCAGGATGCATCTTCTGTCAAGTCTGTTTGTAATCGCTTCCACGATTGCTATTTTTAAGCTGATGGCGTGTCCGCCACCATGACGCCGTTCTCCACCCTACCTTACCCACTAACTGCACGAGAAGTATGAACCGCAGACATTTTCTCAAGACAGCAGGAGCCGGCGTATCTGCTAGCAGCCTTGGGCTTTTGTCCCTCGGCAACCCCTCCCGAACCAACAAAGCCAACGCACCTACCCACTTACATTCACGAGACCAAATGCCGCGAACGTTGAGTACCCTTGGGGTGCAGCTCTACACCCTCCGTAATTTGATGCGGGAGGACTTTGTTGGTACAATTGAACAAGTGGCGGCGCAGGGTTATAAAGAGCTCGAATTTGCAGGATATTATGACAATAGCCCTGAAGAAGTCCGTGCGCTCCTCGACCGGCTAGAGGTCACCTCTCCGGCCGCCCATATAGGATTTCAGATCCTCGAAAATGACCTCGACGGCGCCTTAGGTGCGGCGCAGGTGATTGGTCATGATTACATTATCGCTCCCTGGATTCCTCCCCCGCAACGGAATGCGGATGGCTATAAAAGGCTGATTGATGACTGCAATCGCTATGGCGCAGCCTGCAAAGAACGGGGGCTCCAATTTGCCTATCACAATCATGACTTTGAATTTGATGAAGTGGACGGGGCTATTGCCTTTGATACATTTCTGGATTCCACCGATCCCGAACTAGTAGCTATCGAGTTAGACCTCTTCTGGATCGTGAAAGCCGGCAAGGACCCGCTTGACTATTTTGCCCGCTACCCGGGTAGATTTCATCTGTGCCACGTCAAAGACATGGCCGATAAGGGTGGCGAAGAAAACATGGTTTCCGTCGGGCAGGGTCAGATCGACTTCGCCTCCATTTTTGCGGCTTCCGAACAAGCCGGACTAAAACACTACATCGTAGAGCACGATAACCCCGAAGACCCGCTCGCCAGCATCCAACGTAGCATTACGTACCTGCAAGGCCTAGAGTTTGGCTGAGCCGTCGAAGGAATAACATTAAAAAGGGAGCCCGGATATCATCCGGCTCCCTTTTTTTTACACACTGCTGCGTGGCGCCACGCTCAGCCGACTACTACTCGCGTTCCCGTTGCCGCGGCTTGGTAAATCGCTTCGATAATCTTCATATCCTGCAACCCCATCTCGCCGGTGGTGATATGCGGACGTCCTGTTGCAACACAGTCTGCAAAGTGGTCCATATGCAACGCCTGCTCTCGTACCTGTGGAAAATTGAGCGGCCCCTCGTGCGTTTTGCCCGACAGTCCGCCATAGCTATATGCTGGACTCAGTTCCACCCATCCGCGCTCGGCTGACGCGAAGAGCCGTTCGACGCGGGACGCATAGCTGGTGGTATGGCTGGAGATGGCTCCGCTTGGGAATTCCATTTGCCAGAACATCGTCTCATCCACCGTAGCAAATTTCACCGGGTCGGTCTTAATCTCCTGTGCGGTAACCGAAATTGGTTCTTCTCCCGTCGTATACCGTGCCGCCTGGATGGCATAAATACCAACATCCATCATGGCTCCGCCGCCTGCCAATTCGTGCTTCAGCCGCCATTGGTCCGGGTTGCCAATGCGGAAGCCAAAGCCGGTTTCCAGGAATTTGATGTCTCCAAACACCTTGTCCTGCCCAATACGCTTCACCTCCCGATTAAAGGGTTCGTGGTGCAACCGATACCCGACGCCCAACTTCACGTTGGCCTCTTCACACGCAGCGATCATCGCTTCACACTCTGCCGCAGACACCGCCATCGGTTTTTCGGTCATGACATGTTTTCCGGCCCGCGCTGCCCGAATTGTATACTCGGCGTGCATGCTGTTGGGCAACACCACATAGACGATGTCGATGTCGGGGTTGTCGGCAATCTCGTCATAGTTTTCGTAGTTGTAGATGTTGCTGTCTGGGATGCCGTATTGTTCTTTCCAGCGTTCCGCCTTTTCTGGCGTTCCTGTTACGATACCCGCGAGGTAGCAGTTCGACGTTTCTTGTAGCGCCGGTGCCAGTTGGTACGTGGCATAATTTCCCAGGCCCACGAGGGCATATCCCAGGCGGTCGTCCTGCCGACGGCGCTTGGGGCTTCCTGTCCAGAGGGTTTTACTCGGTACGGAAAGCGCAGCGGCGCCTAGCGCCGTGGTTTTCAGAAACGATCGGCGGGTTGAGACAAGGGGGGATGCAGGGTGCTCTGAACGGCTCATGATGCTGAGGGTGTTTATGGATGGGGGTGAACCGCAGGCAATGGTATGCCTGCTTCAAAAACCCTCGAATCGGTGGCGGAGCGCCGCATCTGCGAGCGTACGGTCGAGGAAAACCTAGGTGGAAGGTTGTTTATTCAAGATAGAGTCGCAAGTCGACTATCCGATTTTCCGAAACCACTCCGTGATTTTCTTTAAGGCCACCGCCGTAAAAACGGTTTTGAGGACACGGACGAGTTGTTCTACAAATCCAAAGCCTTGCTTCGCCATGTCTTCCACCGCCTCGGACGCGTCTTCCGCTGCATCTTGTACCGCGTGCCAGGCATCAATGGCCCGGCTAGCGGCGGAATCAAGTGCATCTTCCGTATTTTCGCCTACACGATCCCGCTGCGCATGCACATAATGCGACACCTCTGACGTTCCCGCCTCAATGGCATTGCGAAGGGACGAGGCTACACCCCGGGTTTCCGCTTTGGCACGGGCGGCCTTTGCTGCCAGAACACTGCCTGCGAGGGCAGCCCGTTCTGCCACATCTTCACCTAAATCACGGGCCAGCTTGCTGGATTGGGAGGCCAGCTTTTTTCCTTGCCGCCGAACCCGTTTGGAAAGAGGTGCTGGACGCCGGGCACGGGAAAGAGCATGCCCCAACACGACGCCCGCCCCAACGGCGAGGGCAACCGTTAATACAGGATGTTCGGCAACCCATGATTTTGCCCGCTCCTGGGCATCATCAATGTTTGCTTTGGTGAATTCACGGGTCATCTCGGCCATGGCAGCGCCAAACTCTTTTTCAATTTCTCCGAGTTCTTCGATGTCCTCATCATTTACCCATTCTCCTATTTCGGCCTCAAGGGCATCGAACAAGGCGTCCTCAGAGGCAGGGTCTTCAGGGGTTTCCTGTGGGGTTGATGGATCTTTGTCAGCCACCGTTTTTCCTCCGTTCAGATAGATATGTTTATGATGGGAGCGCGCTGAGGGGAACGGGAAAGAACATGACTTTCTCCCCTCAGCGGTCTATAACAACAATTTTGGGATTCATCGCCGAATCCAGCAACCGAGCCTAACCACTGTCGCAACGTGCCTAAGCAAACTTGAAACCGATGCGGCCTGAATTGCGCACCAAGCCTACACGGGATCAAGACGATCGAAACAAGGGCCTACCCGGCTCTTTATTACCAGTCGTTTTCCGAAGAAACGCCGTTCCAGGACCCTTCGTCGTTTTTCGGCTGGCTGGCGCGGCTTTGCCCGTAACTCTCAATGTACGTTGTGCGTGGTATACATACTAAATTCCGGCGGGATTCGTATTTAGAGTCTGAATGAAAAGTACGGAGCCTTATGTCGCCACCTGCGTAAACGGGGCGCTTGATCCCCACGTTCTTCTCATATGTTGCACGTAGTCCATGGCCGCGATGCCTAGATTGCACTCGCTGGTTTACCCACACGGGATGCCTTGGGGAGCCCGCCAACGTTTGAGCGTAACTCCACCAACGGGCCTTGAAGTTTGGAGAGGGCAAGGAGATGCGCTGTAAACGAACCAACCTATTCATAGGAGATGTCCCGACACGCATGGATTGCACAGTTGGCCCCCGGCCATTTCTCTCAATGAAGATGGAGTTACACAGACGATTTTCCGTGCTCTTCCTGGTGGGTATCCTGGGTGTCTGGCTGGGTATTTTCTTGCCCCAAAATGTACACGCGCAACGGATACCCCAGTCGGCAGAATCGACCTTTTCAAGGGCGTATCAAATGTACGCCAATCAGTTGTATGCCCAGGCCGCCCACGCCTTCCATTCCTTCCGCACCGACTTTCCTCACCATCCCAGCACCCCCGAGGCCCTTTATTACGAAGCCGAAGCAAGCCTGGCACTGGGAAGGCTCGATGATTCTGTTGCCCTCTTTCGAACGTTTGAGCGGACCTACCCTGCGCACCCGCTCGCATTACAAGCCCGCCTCGCCCTGGGTCAACATTTCTACGAAGCCGAGGACTATACACGTGCGATTGAGACCCTCCAAGGTGTCTTGGAAGATGAGCCTCCTGCAGAAACGGGGGCCAAGGCGCTGTACTGGATGGGTGAGGCAGCCCAACAGCAAGGCGACCTCGATCAGGCCCTCTCGTTTTATCGCCAAGCAGCAAACGAATATCTATATACCGACACCGCCCCCCTGGCTCTCTACGCCATTGCATTTATCCATGTCCAACAGGATAATTACGAGGAGGCGGTCGATGCCTTCGAACTCCTCACGGCGCGGTACCCGGAATCGCCATATGCCCGCAATATTGGCCTGGCCCTCGCCGAAGTGTACTACGAATTAAATGACTTCGAGCGTGTTGTAGAAGAGATCGACAAGCGCCTGCCTCGGCTGGATGAGGCCGCGTTTAAGCGCGCTACCTTCCTTCAGGCCGAAGCATACACACAGTTGCGTGATAGCGAGAGCGCCATTGTGGTCTACAACCGCTTCGTTGAGGAAATACCGGAAAGCCCCTTCCGGCGACGGGCGCTCTACGGCCTGGCCTGGAATTATCATTTTGCGAGATCCTATGAGTGGGCCGCCGACCATTTTGCACAAGTACGGGAGGGTTTTTCCGATGATCTTGCGATGGAAGCTACGTATTACGAAGCCGTAAACCGCAAATTGAACGGCAAACCCGGAGTAGCGGCGGACTTGTTCTTAGAGGTGGCCGACCGCTGGCCCAGTGGAGAATTCGCCGCACAAGGCCTCTTCGAGAAAGGCATCGCCGATTATGAATTGCGGCAGTGGCAAAAAGCCTCTGACGCTTTCTCTCGCCTTATTGAGACGTATGTTTACTCTGACCTCATTGGCGAAGCGCTGCGGCTGCGTGGCTACACCAACATTGCCCTGAACGATTACGACGAAGCGTTGCAGGACTTTGACCAAGCCATCGCCCTGGATGCGGCTCCGGGATCCTTAAAAGAGGATGTGCTCTTCCAAAAAGCGTGGCTGCTGTACCGTAGTGGTCGGTATTCAGAAGCAGTCACCGCCTTTCGAAACGTGCTGGATGAAAACCCACGGGGGTCATATGCCAGCGAAGCCCTGTTCTGGACCGCCGAAAGCAACTACCAGCTTGGGCAATTCTCCGCAGCCACCACCCTCTTTCGCGAATACCTCGATGTCTACCCCGGTGGCCGCTACACCGACGCCGCCCACTATGCACTGGGGTGGTCATTTTTCCGGCAAGGGCGCTACCGGGAGGCCACGGCCCAGTTTGCAATCTTCGTACGTGACTATCGCGATTCCGACGAGTCCATCCCCTATCGCACCGACGCCCTGCTCCGCCTGGCTGATAGTTATTACGCCTTAAAAAACTACCCACAGGCGATTGATTTCTACCAACGGATTGGGGATGCAGGTGGTGATTATGCGTTGTATCAAATCGGACAGGCGTACTACAACGCAAACGATGCCTTTGAAGCCATCACGACTTTTCGAGAGCTTCTTGACACGTATCCGCAAAGTAACTGGCGCGAGGAAGCGCAATATTCACTCGGCTATTTGTATTTCCTGAATCAAGATTACGATCAGGCGGTGACGACCTATGAGCAGTTGATTAGCACGTTCCCACGGCATGCCCTCGCGGCGAAGGCGCAATACGGAATCGGCGATGCCTACTTCAATGCCGAGCAACCGGAGGCCGCCATCGAGGCGTACCGGACCGTCTTGGAACGGTATCCCGACAGTCCCTTCGTAACGGACGCTGCCGCTGGTATGCTCTACGCCCTCGCCGCACTGAATGATGAGGCCCGTGCCAATGCGATCATCGACGATTTTGCTGCCCAGCATCCAAACTCCCCCATCGTCCAAGAGCTTCGTTTTCGGCAAGCAGAGGTTCGATATCAAAGTGGTCAGTTAGAGGATGCCCTGGGCGCGTTTCAAGAGTTTGCCTCCACGTCCGGCAATCCTGCCCTGGTGGCCGATGCACAGTTTTTTATCGGGAGCATTCAGTTGAACCAGGGCAACATCGAAGCCGCCCTTGCAGCCTTGGCGCAGTCGGTTCAGTCGGGCGTTGGCACCCACACCGTCGATGCGGCAAGCCTTCTTGGATCCACGTATGAGGCTGAGGAAAGGCACGAAGAGGCCTATGCAGCCTTTCAACGCATGGAGGCACTTGCCGTAGACAATGTCACCCGGGACGATGCACGGTATCGGCAAGGCATTGTCCTCATTGCGCTCGGGCGCACCGAAGAAGCCGCCACTCTGCTGGAGTCAACCCTTGATCAGGGACGCGAGGACGCATCGACCCCTCAAACACAACTCGGCATCGCCAAAGTGTACGAGGCTACCAACCGCCCCGCCGACGCCATGCGTCTCTATCAGCGGATCATCAGCCAAAGCCGTGATGATGTGGGTGCGGAAGCGCTCTACCTTCTTGGCGACCTGCTGATGCGTCGTGGCGAAGCACGGGTGGCGATTGGTCAGCTTACACGGATGCCTACCCTGTTTGAAGGGTTTCCGGAGTGGAACGCACGTGGCTATTTATTGCAGGCACGCGCCTTCACGGAGCTTGGCGAAGCAGGTGAGGCAGCGCGTCTCTACGACCTCGTCATTGACACCTACTCCGGCACCGAGTTCGCCAATGAAGCCACTCGTGCCAAATCCAACCTCTAGCCTTCCCGTTTTTAAGCATTTCGAACGTGCTGCTCCCTCTCTTGCCTCGTTACGTTAAACCACTCTCGGTGCTGCTCTTCCTTGCGGTCCTCACCGGTACCGGTCTGCCTACCGATGCGCAGGCCCAGCGCCGCGACACCACCGTGGTCTTACCCGATATTGCTCCCCGCGAAGTTGAAATACGCGGCCAGCTAGAAATCGCCTTCCCCTCGTTGCGCCGCCAGCCATTGGTGGGTTTTAATCCTCCCCCGCGGATTCCTACGCTTCCCCTTGATCGGTTGCCGTATATCGGAGAATACAAACAGCAACTGGCCGACCTTCCCGGCACCCCACTGCGTCGCCCCGATCCGCCGCCTGCTTTGAGTGGGGCGGCCTTTCCTCCTGCCCAAGGGGAGGTGGCTACCTGGATTGGGCGATACTTTAGCCGTGGGGCATCCGTGACGTATAACACCCCGCTTGGTCAAACAGGGTTGTTCGCTACGGAAATCCAATATGACGGAACGGATGGTCATCAACCCGACCTCGATAACGACGACCTGCGGGCCCCGTCTGATGCGGTTGAAGGTGCATTCGAGGTTGGATCTTATGGCTCAAAGTGGGTCGTATCCTTTGCCACGGAAGGCTATTATGAATCGTACACGATTTTTAACGCCCGGCGTACGGACCCGAACCTCATCCCAGAGCCTGTACGCAAAGGTGGCGGCAGTGCGGGGAGCATCAGCGTTCGGAGCATCGCCCTCCCCAACGTAAATGTGGAAGGAGAGCTGCGATATGGAGGATACAAATATCAAACCCGCCGCTTCCTAAACGCCTCCGCCCCCGGGGCCTTGCTGGTCCGCTCTCAGCAACACCTTGATACCCGTGTACGCTTAGACATTCCGGTGTCAACCAACACGGCCTGGATAGAAGGTAAATTCACCGCCATCGGGCTTGGCACCGACCTCGACGCAAGCACGGCCGCCTCGGCAAGCGGGGGCCTTTTGATGTCTGGTTCTCAGTGGCGAGCACGCCTTGGCGGCATGGTGTTAGCGTCTACCATCGATGACCCCGCCTTACCTACGGAAGAAACGTCACTGGTCCGGGGTGCCCCGGATGTGCGACTAGAATTTTTCCCCGCCCGAGGGGTGCGGGTTTTTGCTCAGAACAGCCCCTCCTACCGGGTGTTACGGCTCGATGAACAGTATCGTGAAAACCCCTACTTGATTACACAGCCCCGAACGGAAGCAAGTCTCAACTGGCTGGATGCCTCAGCAGGCGTTCAAATTTATGCGGGTGTTTTCCAGCTTGGATTCCGGGGCGGTTTCCAAGACATTCGGCAACACCGCTATCTGGTTCAAGCCACTGCTGCCGACGGCTTAGACGGCTATTCCGTTGGGACTTTTTTTGCTCCCCGTTTCGCCGATGCCCAGGTTATTACGGCAGGGAGCGATGTGTCGGTGGTGCTTCCCGGGCAAGTGCACCTTGCGGTGGGTGCCACCTATCGTGACGGAGTCCTG
>JAUIDY010000151.1 GCA_030428385.1 Rhodothermia bacterium
CTAGCCGAGTAGGCGGCGTTTCTCCCGCTCATACTCACCTTCTGAGAGCAGTCCTTTCTCCCTGAGCCGTGCGAGCCGTTCGAGCTTGTCTACCCTCGACTCCTCTGCATCTGGAATCTCTAACAGAGGTCCCCGCTCTCGTATGATGATCCGCTCCCTCCGCGGCGGCTCCACTTCGGATAGGTCTTTCATCACCAGCACAAGGATGAGGCTGAGCAAGGGACTGATCAGCAGCGACAGCAAAAACCACCCAAAGCCACTACGGCCGCGGTTACTGGCTGCGATCCCTACCACCACAGAAAAGCCAAACCAGAAAAGGATTACACCCATGACGCTGCTTTAGTTAATGGGACCAATACTTCCGACCTCGACACCCATCACCTCTGGCATGCGGACGAGGGTGGCGCCGCTGGGAGTCTGGATCAAATAGCGCCTGCCGGCACCAGGTGCATCGGGCATGAGTTGAATAAAAACCGTGTCTTCCCCATCTGGGACAGCGCGGGTGAGGCTCGGATTGATGTCCGGTGGCCACATCGAAACAGGAACGCTATCTACGCCCACCACCTCCAAGGTGTGTGCATCGACGCGACTGAGCCGCACCGTTGAGGTGGAAGAATGAGGTGTCAAGAACACGCCATCCCCCGACAGTTCGCGCGCAAACGAAAAACGTTTGCGCCTGCGCGTTGCCACAGCACCGACAATGCCCCCGATGCCCAAAGCACCAAAGAGCCCGAACCCCCACAGTGTGCGCTCCCTGTCGCGCTGGGCAACACTGACGGCCTGTACCAACTCGTACATGCGTGCTCTATCCGTGGCTTGGGCAAGAGAAATGGTGAGCTCAGAGAGGGCATGTTCTAACTTGGTGCTGGCCTCCAGGATGTTGCCGAGACGTAGCTCGACCTCAATTTTGACTCGGGTAAGTCGTGAATCAAATGCACGGATACCCGACTCCTCCGCAATCAGGATAGCCTCATCTACGTCCTCTTGCGCCTCATGATATGCTTCTTCCCTTCTAAGGAGGGCCTCCGCGTGAGCAACCCGAACGAATATCTGCTGGCGAAGGTCTGTACCGTCATCAACGTAGCGGCGTGCGGAGTCCCACGCTTCGTCAGATGCTAAGAAATCCCCCTGCACCTCGTAGATGAACGCGAGATCAGCAAGGCTGCTACCAACATTGCTAAGTTGGCCGCTTTCCAAAAAGAACGCAATGACACGCTGCTGGGCATTCGTTCGTGCAAGAGATGAATCGGGGGGGAATTCTCCCGTTTTCACCAGCGCTCCGTAGGTATGGGTGATTTTTCCCTCAATGAGCATGGCCATCTCAGCGTCGGGATGCCATTTGCGGGCTTCTTCGAGCAGTATGAGTCCAGCCGCTTGTCTTTCGGCATTCTTGAAGCCGACGGCGATATTATAGAAAAGCCGTGCCTTGATCGGCCCATCAACGTTTTCTGCCAGCGTCGCCGCTTTTTCCAGAGCGATGAGATTGAGAACGGGTTGCCCTAATTCATGATGAGCCCATGCAATCGAGAGGTGTGCATAGACAGCCTCCTCTGTGTTAGCCTGCCATGATTCCTCTGGCAACTCCTGCGCAAACCGCAGAATTTCGGCATGCTTGTTTTGGCGCTCCAAGCCCCCAAATAATCGAACGGCCAGCCACATGCGCCGGTCCGCACGCAAGTCACATGACCAGAGTGCGGTAGCTTCCTCTACCAGTTCGTCCGTCTCTGCCGGCCGTGCCAGATGATGCTCCCAGATTGACTGAAGCTCTTCCTGTACGCGGCATTCCTGCGCTTGAACAGGAAGCATAAGAATTAGTAGATTGAAGAGAACCCAACCAATCCTCAATAACAGGGCTATTCTGTTCATCAACTACGGAGGAAGCTATGACGACGGACAATGTCTCGTGGAACGGATTCGTTTATCACGAGGGAGAAGGCGAGGGAGGCAATGGGGGCGGTAATGGCGGTAGTGGTAGTGGGGGCAGCGGCGGCGGGAGCGGTGGCGGCTCCAATGATCCGCCACCCGTTCGCTGCTAATACACCGAGCAGATCACGTCCCATATAGACACATGACCGCCGGAGATATAACCTTAGGTATTCCTTGAGGTATATCTCCGGCTTTTCTCTTGCTCAAAAAGCGCGGTGGATGGTTAGCTTTCGCACCGCTTTGGCATACACCACCAGGTCAGAGGCCTCGACCTCGATCTCCTCATCTTCATAGCCTTCGAGTCCAGACATCACGCGCACGCGCCCGTCTCCGACCTCCATCAGCCGGGCAATCTCTGCGTAGCGTCCCAGTGAAACGACATAGAGGCCACGCGAGGCCAACTCGCCTGCCGTGTACATCTCCCCGATGGGTTTCCCGCCAGGTGGCATCAGCCTCAGGAACAGGGCGTCACCCGAGTTGAGGTCGCTGGGCAAGACATGCCCCGGCGTAAGGCGCAGCACGCGCAGCTCCCCTCCTTGCTCCCCGATCAGCGCACTCCCCAGTTGCATCACCTGGCCGTTCGCGCGCAAACCGTGCGCGCCTAGCTCTACTTCTGGAATCTGTACAACCCCTTCTGTTCGCCCCGCCAACTCTGCCATTTTTGGCACGCCAAGAAACGTGAGAATTTTTTCAGCTTTGCTTGCTGGCGGTGTCGTCTCTCCGCTTGCATAACGGGCAAAAGTGCGCAAAGAAATCTTTATTCCCGCATTTTTTAACGCATCGACCGCTTCTTGTTGGGTCTTGAAGCGGTCCTCTACGCCCTGCTGAAGCAGCTCAGCAAATGATCCAGTGTGTGGAGTGGTCATTTTTGGCAGATTTGGGACTTGAATTGTGCCATTTTTGGCATTACATTCGGAGTGCGACCGTTTAATGTTATCCAACAATAACAATAAATGCCACAACCCCCCACCACTCCCCGTGATTTTGAAGCCGAATTGTCGGCGCATGACAAGGCCATCGATGCTGCGAATGCTGCCCGGCTGGCCTTCCTGCACGAATGGACGCAGGACCTCAAAGACCGCATTGCCCGCCTCCGTCATCCTGAAACCGGTGAGCGCCTCAGCATCCTTGCCATGCAGCCCTTGCTTGGTATCCCAGCTTCGTCCCGCAGGCTCTACGCTGCATTGAACCAGGTGCAATCGGTGCCCCTCATTATCCAGTGTGATACGAAGGTGTGCGAGATGGAAAGAGCAGGCTTGTTCTGGGAGGAAGGCGATGAGTAGCAGCGACACCCTCCTCGTGGCCCAGACGATCAATGTTGATGCCCCGCTGGCCCCTGCGGTGGCTTGGATGGTGAGCATGTGGCCCGTGGTGGTTGTCGTCGCCTTTCTGCTTCTAGTGTTGCCCCACGCGTGGGTATTGGTCCGCTCGATGCAAGAATAAACGGTGGTTATCCCTCATGAACAGTAACCCGTTATTGCACGAACCTTTTTCCACTACTTGCACCCCTATCGCCCCGCGCGCCCCCGTCTGCTTTGAAGGGGATTATTACCCCAAACAGGCCGGGACGACCGGGTTTGCTGCTGAGATTTTGACTTGCCATAACGGTCATACCGATGGCCACTCCTTTACCGCCTTCACTGATTCTGTGCCACTAACCCTTGAGCGAAATGAAGGACGTCGTTCATGCAGGTCTTGAAAACGAAATCCAAGCCTGCACCACCGTTGAGCAAGCAATAGATGGTGCCTTTGGGCAGGCGTCAGCCCTGAAGCGCCACAGCAAAAACATGGCCTACAGCCTGTTCTTTCTGGGTGGCTATCTGTCCCAGGCGGAATCCTTGGCCGACTGGGGCAGCGGTTTTTTCGAGCACATGAAACGAGAACTCGGCGTTGGCATTGCGCTCCTGCGACAGGCGATGAACTGGTACGACCTCCACGAAGGTGATACCGACGTGCTGGAAGCCACGATCAAAGGCACGGACATGAGCCGCCAACACATCACGCGGCTTCTTTCTCTCAATAAGGACCGTGTGAAATCAGCCCGCACCCAGCGTCGGTACGAACACCGTATGCTGGCTGCCAACAAGCAACCCAGGGTGAAGGCGACCCTCCCTCCTCTTCGCAAGAATCCACTTCCAAATAGCGAGAAGCCGAAGAATCCCCTCCTGGGCATTCCCACCCTCCTTCGCAATGCCACCAAAGATGTGTCCCCTGGCACCGTAGCGGAGGTGAAAACCTTCACGCAGGAAGGCAAGACCTACCGCGTGATTCTCGAATTGGTGGATGCGAACACGCAGGAAGGAGGCGATGATGCCTAATCCTATCCCCACTCCCAAGCGAGGTAAGTGGATTCACGCCCGTGATATTTCCAGGCACTTCCCACACCTCAACGCTAAAGTCCTAAACGGTGCACGTCGCATTGGAAAGGTCACCGCACGCAAAGCCGACGGCTATTACTGGGAATACAAGATTGATGACGCCTTTGAGATTTTTCAGTCCCGGTATTTGAAAACAAGCGGTGCCCCGCTTGTGGCCGCGGCGACCCCTCCCCCACTTCCTCCCTCCTTTGAAAAGCTGCTGGAAGCCTACGAAGAAGCACAGACAGCACACGCCGACAGCGTTTCCCAGCTATGGCGTGGTGATGATCCGAGCGCCGTACACCAACGCCTCCTGACGGCCTTTCACCAGCTCTACAAGGCACACGACGCCTTCAGGGGTCACCTTGATTCTCTTTCCAAGTCAGCAGGCCTTGATGGGCTCCTCGACCTCTCTGCTGAGACAGCCGCCACCGACGAGGAAAACTCTTCCGTTCCTACAAACCCCTAGTACATCATGGCAAGAATCTTCCACGTCCCCCTAAGCCGGGTGGATGATAACCCGTTCCAGCCGAGGACCCACTACGACGAAGCCGAACTGGATGCGCTCGCCGAAAGCATCAAGACCGATGGGATCATCCAGTTCCCCCGTGCCCGGCTAGTCGATGCCAGCGGGGCGATCTCTGCTGAGGTGGCCAAGATGGCGAACCTGGCTAAAGACGAGCAAGCCTTCCGCGACGTCCTTGCCGATTACCCCGATTGGCGTATCCAGCTTATGTATGGCCACCGCCGTCGGCGTGCTTTTGAGCGTTCTATGAATGGTCGGCTCGATGCCAATGATCATATCTTCCCCATCGTGCTGGACCAGAGTGCTACCGATGCCGACATGGCGGTGCGGGTCTATGTCGAAAACGATCCCCGCTTCCGGCAGAACCTCAGCAGCGCCGACGAGGCCCGGTATATGCAGCGGCTCATGGAGGAATTTGAGTGGAGCCAGCAGCAGGTGGCCGAGCAGCTTGGCCTTCAGCGCCCGTCGGTTTCAAACAAACTACGTCTGCTGAAGCTGCCGGATGAAGTCTTGGCCTACGTCCAGAGCGGCACGATCTCAGAGCGCCAGGCCAGCGCCCTCATCCCTGCTTTCGACCTCGCTGGGGAGGAAATCAGCGTCATGACCGATGTGGGTACGCTAGGCCGTGATGGCTATGCCATCCGTGAGGAAACCGTTCAGCTTGCGCTCGACGGCCGCAGTTCGGACGAGTTGCGGGCACGGGTACAAAGCCTGAAGGAAGCGATCCAGCGGAAGGTGCTAGTCAGCCGCAACGTCCCTCCCACCCTCTATGTGGACACGCTGGAAGGACTGATCGACTACTCCCATGCGGGGATTCTGCAATCGTATGGCTCTGAGTACGAGGTCGAATCCTATCTGGAGATCGCCGGTGGCCACCTCCCAGACGGTATGGTTGTCCGCTTCCTGATCACCGGTGCCCATACGAATGAGCACGGCACGCAGATCACGGGAGGTGAGCTTTTGACGGTGGAGGAGTTCGACAACCGCGAGCACCATGTGAGTCATGACCGCTATGGTACGAGGCTTCAAACCACACATGGAGAGTGGCTCATTGCAGGGCATGGATTGGTGCTTCGTACGGTAGATGACGCGGATTTGCGCGCGAAATCCCTGAGCACCTTTAGCGTGACCTCCTTTGAGCAGATCGATCCTGTTCCTGATCAGGTGGGCATGGTCGAGAAAAAGGAGGAAGGGGTGTCACCTGTCGATGCCATTTCGGAAAAACAGGCAGAGGAGTTGGTGGATGAGCCGACTGCCGATCCTCAGGTTCTTGGTCTGGCAAACCTGAAAGCTCTGCTGGAGAGCCTGGAGGATCGCCACCGCAATGCAGATCCCAAGGTCTCTCCCGGCCTGCATGTTTTTTCCGCACCAACGGAGGAATTAGGAAATGCGGCCGAGCGGTATCGCTTGATTGTGGTTGATGCAGATACCGGCCAGGTGCAGGCCCGGTCGCTGGGTGAGCACCAGATGGCTCAGGAGTTCGCCGAGATCGCAAGACGGGCCCAGAGCAGCTACGAAATGTTCAAGGCTCGTTATGAGCGCATGAGGGTGAAGGAAGCGAGTGCACCGCCTGAGCAGCCTGTCGTCGAGATACCACCCACCGCTCCTAGCGGGAACGGCATCGAGTCACGCTTTGCTTTCGATGCCGCTCCACCTGAAACGCCGTTTGATCAGTGGCCAGAACCAGTCATGCCTGAAGTCTACACCGAGATCGGGAAGATGACCAAGGGCAAGCTGGAGGAAGTGCAGGAGCGCTTCACATGCCGCCTGTGGAGTGTCAATTCACGCGACTGGGCCAAAGGGTACCGCAAAGGGGAAATGCTTCAGTACGTGACCGAGCTATTGCGTTTCCACGCCAATCTCGCTGCCGTCTACCTCCTCTCCCCTGCCCAACTCGATCAGATGTTGGAATGGATGCGAACGGGGGTTGGTGACCACCAGCGTTCCTACTGGATCTCTGAGTCGGACGGACTCCACGAGGCCAGCTATGTCTACGAGGAACTGGTGGACATCGAAAAGCAAGGCCACTTAGAAGGCGCGGCATTGCTTCAGTACCAGCGCGATTGTGCCCGGCGCATAGGGGCCTTCTACTACCACGCTTATTACACGGCTCACCACGGTGTGGGGTCAGCCTGATGAATACACGGGGAGACGGTGTTTTTGGATTGGGGTGACCTGAGAAAAGCTCATAGGGGATCATCCCAAGGCCCCGGGGGACAGCGTGTGTGGCGCTGCGGGGCTCCTCTCCTGACTGGTTAGCACCGTCTCCCCTCCTCTTACCCTTCGTTTCACCACAAACGCCTGTGACGATGCGCAACGATCCAAGCCAACCCAGCCTTTTCGAGATGCGGCGGGCCTACGACCGGGAGCAGGAGCGAAAGCAGAAGCAAGCGCCTAGCCACTGCGCCAAATGCAAAGCACCCATCGTGTTTATCCAGGTGAAACGACGCGACGGCACCTTGGGAAAACCCCAGCCCTACAACGCCAAGTGGGAGTACGGCGATGGCAAGAAAACGCTTGCCATTTTCTACGAGGATGAGGCGACAGGTGAACAGTTCTGGCGGATCGAAACGAGAGCCGCCCCCAATTTGCGGGGCCGCGAGACGCACTTCGCGACGTGCCCCTTTTCCCGTGATTTTAGACGGAAACGCTGATGTTATTTGTTGATCGTAAACCCAACGGCCTCCGGGCCCGGGTGCAGGCCAGCGACAAGACGCCTGCGAACAAGCTATATGCGGAGTGTCTGAATGACGCGCTGTCTTTGGGCCTCTTTCAGGTTTTTTCAGCAGACGTGCTGGTTGAGGCCGGGTACCACCAGGAAATGGTACAGTCAGTCCTCGACGAGCTAGTGGATGCAGGCGGCTTGCTTGTCCTGCATGGCACCAATGGAACACCCAACGGAACGCCTAGCCGCTACACACGGCCCCACCGGCGCGGCATCGTGCTCCATCATCTCATACCCCCTCCCTCTCTGGATCATGCCGCCTCCAAGATCTGGGACAAGGAGTGCAAGCTGGCCACCGGTACCTCTGTAACTGATCAACAGGTATTGTTAAAACGGGCGCTGCTCAATGTGCTCCGCCAGCCGTTTTCCGACATGATGCTGGCGAATGCTTTCTACGTGCTCGTGGTCTTGGCAAGCGTGGCCCGGTTCGACCTGGCTGAAATCGTCCAATTCCACCTGTCGGTCTATCTCGATCAGGGCAAAGAGATCGAAGAAACAGAAGCCCCAACCTCCCTCCTGCTGGCACACGACACGGAGACAGGAGAGCTCAGTTGCCGCGTCTGTGGCATTCCTGTAGGAAACGCTACCAACGAATCTCTTGCTTCCCCATAGCAAGATGCTGGATTCCTGAGAATGGACCAGCATGCCAGGGAGAGGTGGGTGGCCTCGATGCATACCAACACCCACCTCTCCCATTTTTTACTCCCTACCCTAAATCTGTCGCACAAACCATCCTGCCATTTATGTTTTACGAGCCTTTTGAAATCCAACAAGACCTCGATGCCTGGGTGCTGGAACAGGTGGAGCCGCCGCGCACCTATCTGGGCATGAGCCAGATCCACCGCAGCGAAGATCAGCTACTCGCCATACTTCAGGGCAACCCATGGAAGCCCAGACGCGACCACGAAATACGGTTCCGCCTCGGTTTTGTATTCGAGGATGAGGTGATGCGACGCCTCTGGGAAAAGGGAATGCTCCCGGCCGAGGTGTGGGAGAACGACTTCAACAACGAAGTGGTGGCCACCTTTGATGAGCGGTTTCGTGGCCACATCGATGGGTACCTGTGTGATGGCAGCCTGCTGGAGATCAAATCCACCGTGCAGGACGACCTGGTTAGGATCATTAATGGAAAGGGCATCCCGCCACGGCATTTCGAGCAAGTGCAGATGTATTTGCACCATGGGGGCTTTGAACGCGCCAGCGTCATCTACATCGCGAGGGATTCAGGACAGACGTATGTGAAGGTGCTTCGCCCGGTGAAGCCTGCGATCCGTAACCTCAACGCCAAAGCCCAGCGGGTGCTCAAGCGATTCGATCAACTACAAAGCGAGGCAAGGGAGGCAGCCTAGTTATGGAGACACCCACAAAACCGCCTCAGATGCTTGCTGAGGCATTGACCACTGCAAAGGTCTACCAGGTCAACGACTGCGACTGGGTTGCTGCACGTAGTCCAGAGGAAGCCAGAGCGTTTATGATCGAATGGCATGGCCTGAGGGAGGACCCACACGAAGAAGTATGCTGGCTTGTGCCTCGTGAGGTCACTGCGGTGGAGATGCAGGAATTCCTGTTTCACGATCCCGACCACATGTTGCTCGCTGAAAAAGTAGAGCCAGCCAAGATGAGTTTTCGGGCAGCATTGGAGATTTACATACGGTCGGGAGAGCGACCACCTTTTTTCTTCGCTAGCACCGAATACTAAGGCCCACGCCAAGAGGTAGGTTTACAAGTTTACATTGGTTTACAAGTTTACAAGTAACGCATTAACGGTACACCTTCTCCGTTCCTTAACCCCCGCTGGATTGCTTCTGCCGGGGGTTTATTGTTATTGTTGTATAACAACAACGAGTAAACTATATTACTTGTAAACTTGTAAACCTCAACGCTACGCATTCATGAAACGTATTGCTTTTGCCAACCAGAAGGGCGGGGTAGGGAAGACCACCACCACCTTGAATACAGGCGTTGGACTGGCCATGGCTGGCTGCCGCGTGCTGCTGCTCGACCTCGATGCCCAGGCGAACCTGACCGAGGGGCTAGGCTTTCGCGCTGAAGAACTGGAGGTCACCATCTTTGACGTGCTCTCTGGGGTAGTGCCTGTCCGGGATGCCATCCTGCAGCGGCCGGTACCAGATGGCGAGACGATGCATGTCTTGCCCAGTAGCATCCAGCTATCGGCGGCCGATATCCAGCTTGCCGGCAGAATGGGAAGGGAGCAGCTCCTCCGCCAAGCGCTAGCCAGCGTCGACGAGGGCAGCTACGACTATATCCTCATGGACTGCCCCCCGAACCTCGGCCTCTTGACGATCAACGCCTTGGTGGCCGCGACCGACGTTATAGTGATTGCCCAGAGTCATTTCTACGCAATGAAAGGGATGACCAACCTGTGGGATGCCATCGATGAGGTAAAGCGGTTCTACAACGCGGGCCTCGAGGTCAGTGGGATCGTCGTTACCCAGTTTGATGCGAGGAAGAACCTCAACAAAGACGTTGAGCAGAGCTTCCGGGAAAACTTCGAAGACATCGTCTTCAGAACGGTCATCCGGGATAACGTCACGCTGGCTGAGGCTCCGAGCTATGGGATGAGCATCTTTGAGCATGGGCCCCAGTCGCATGGCGCAGAAGACTACCGGGCGCTCACAAAAGAAATGCTGGCCCGGTTCGAACTGAAGCAGCAGGCGGAGGTGGCGTAGATGGCAAAGCGATCAGGACTGGGGAGCGATCCCTTTGGCGGGAAAAAAGGGCTAGACTGGATAGGAGGGGGGCAGCCTCCGGTGCAGCAAGCACCCAAAAAGCCCCAGAAGCCCTGGGGGGAGGGTGGTACCAGCGAGGAAGGCCTTCAGGAAGAGAAGAAGCGGCACACGTTCATCGTGCGGAAACGCCACGTGCGTCAGCTCAAGATCATGGCGGCCAAAGAAAACAAGAATATCTCCGACCTTGTGGATGAGGCACTACGTCAGTATCTGGATTAGAAGAGGAATTCTTTTTCAAAAGGCGCGAGGGGTTTCTTTTTAACTATTTACTCTATTTCCTTTTTACGGGAGGGGGTAAAATCACATGTGTAAGGCATGTTCAATACCCTAAATCTGTCGTCATCACACCCTAAATCTGTCGCACGAAACCCTAAATCTGTCGCAGATGGACCCTAAATCTGTCACGGTTAACCCTAAATCTGTCGTACGAATCGGCGAGCAAGGGGCTGTTTCCGAGGAAAACTGGGTAGTAAAGGCCAATGCCCTGGTGCAGGCCCGCTATTCACATAGCCTCATGGTCAGCCGCCTCCTGATGATGGCGCTCGAGCAGGTGGGGATGCACGATACGCGGTTTCAGGAGGTGAGAGCGCATCTGGGGGAGTATGCCCGGCTGTCAGGATCGAAGGCGAAGAACCTCAATACGCTGGCTCAAAACCTCACGGACGACCTTTTGAAGGTGTATGTGGAGTTTCCGCTGCAGAGTGCCGGCGTGGTGGATGGCTGGGAGCGGATCACGGTGTTTTCAAAAGCCAGCTACCGGAAGGGGAAGGGGTATCTGCTGCTGAAGATTAATGATGACCTGGCACCGCATCTGCTTCAGTTGAAAAAGGAGTTCACCCGGTATAAGCTCGGGTCGGTCTTTGGAGTCAGTACGCCTACGGCCATCCGCATCTACGAGCTGTGCAAGCAATACCAGAAGGTGGGCACGCGCACGATCAGCGTCGACGAGCTGCGGCAGATGTTTCAAATGGAGGACGTCTACACGCGCTATAGCGATTTTAAGCGGCGGGTGCTGGAAAAGGCCCGGGCGGAAATAAATGAGAAGACTGATCTGAGGATTGGCTTTGAAGAGATACGTGTCGGGCGCAATGTGCAGGCGATTCGTTTCAAGATCACGCGCAACGTGGCCTCGCAGTACGATCTGTTCAGTGGCCAGGAGAAGAAGCCGGCACCGCGCGCAGCCAAGCAGCCGAAAGAGCATACACCACCCACCCAGATGGATGAGACGGCGTTTGATGTGGAGGATAAGGTGGTTACCGAGATGTCGGTGCTGCCGCCGTTGCCTGAGAGCCGATTTTTGTGTGCGTTTACGCATATTTTTGCAGGTGGATACGCGGCTGGGTACTACAGCTACAAGTGGTCTGAGGTGCTCAGTGCAGATGCGTTTGCGGCGTTTGAAGAAGCGGGTTTGGACAATGATGACGCGGTTGCTGAAACGGGGCGTCGTTTTCGAGATACGATTTTGGCATTGGGAGGGGGACGGCATCCGATGGATGTGTATCGTGATTTTAGAGGGCGTGAGCCGAGTACGGAGGCGTTGTTGCGGCATAAT
>JAUIDY010000152.1 GCA_030428385.1 Rhodothermia bacterium
CTCCCGTACCCTGCATTCCAAAGTGTGCAGTCGCTTTACCTGGATGCGGCCGGCACCCTGTGGCTGGGACTGTTTGGCGGATACTTTTATCGCCTGCAACCCGAAACGAGCCAGCTCACCCGCTTTCCGATCGCTCTTTCTCCCGGACAAGAACTCGTCGGCGAAGGCGTCTGGGCCATCCATCAGGACACGCAGGGCATCTTCTGGCTCGGCAGCGACCAGGGACTCACGCGGCTGGATCCCACGACCGGTGCCGTGCGGCATTTCACCCAACAAGACGGCCTGCCCGCCTCCATCGTCTACGCCATCGCCGAAGATGTCCACCGGCAGCTCTGGGCATCCACCAACGACGGACTCGTCCGCTTCGACGATGCGCCCGCACCCAATTTCCGGCATTACAATGCGGGCGACGGGCTGGTGAATATCGAGTTTAACCGCCGGGCGTTTTTCCAGAACGCAGCAGGCACGATGTACTTCGGCGGCCTCGAAGGCGTGACCTATTTTGATCCGGCACAGATCCACGACAACCCGTTTGTGCCGCCGGTCGTGCTCACCCGCATCGAAACCGCCAACCGCGACACCACCCGGACACATCCGGCGCACCTTCCGCTGGCGTTGTCATACCGCGACTATGCGCTGACGTTTGAGTTTGCGGCCCTGAACTTCACCAATCCCTCCCAGAACCGCTATGCGTACCGGCTCGATGGCTTCGATGCGAAGTGGGTAGACGCCGGGACGCGTCGCCTGGCCCACTATACCAACCTGCCACCCGGATCATACACCTTTCGCGTGCGCGCCTCAAACGACGACGGCGTGTGGAACGAGGCAGGGTTGGCGTTGCCAGTTACGATTTCGCCGCCGTTCTGGAAGACGTGGTGGTTTCGGCTGCTGATGGTCGCTGCCGTTGTGGCCCTTTTAACGGCTGCCTACCGCTACCGCGTGGCTCACCTCATCGCCATCGAACGGATGCGGCTGCGCATTGCCAGCGACCTGCACGACGACATCGGTTCGAACCTGAGCAGCATCGCACTGCTGAGCGACATGGTGCGGGACCGGTCGGCCCTGCCCGCCCGCGAGCAACACCACCTCGCCAAAATCAGCGACTCCGCACGCCGCATGGTGGCCTCCCTGCGCGACATCGTGTGGTCCATCGACCCGGACGCCGATACTTCGACTGCGTTGACAAAGCGCATGCACGATACCGCCGCGGCGCTCCTCGGCAGCCTCCGCTACACCTTCGACGCTCCGGCAAGCGGCCTCCCGCCGTCGCTGGACATGAACCTGCGGCGGCACCTGTTTCTGTGCTACAAAGAGATCCTGCACAACATCACCCGCCACGCCCATGCCACCCACGTAGCCATCCGACTCGACCACGAAAAACACCAGCTTTCCCTGACCATTTCTGACGATGGTTGCGGTTTCGACCCGGCGACGGTGGCGAATGGGCACGGGCTGACCCATTTGCACGAACGCATCGCCGAGATCAGCGGGACGCTGACGATCCAGAGTACGCCGGGCAGCGGAACAACCGTTACCGTGATGGTGCCAACGGCAAAAAAAGCGGTGCCTGCCGTCCCGTCCACATCCTAAAAAACGGCGTGTTCGCGTCATTTGCTTTCCTTGATGCCGACCCTATTTTCCCGTTGTGCCCCACACCCTCGCTACATATCTCCCCACCGATGAGCGCCTGGACGTGTGGCTCGTGGAGGACAACCAGCTTTTCCGCGAGACCATCACCGAGTTGTTAAACGACGCCGACGCCATGCAGTGTACGCTGGCATGCGGCGCGTGCGAAGACGCCCTCAATGCCTTGGAGCAGGGTTTTCTTCCCGAGGTCATCCTGATGGACATCGGCCTGCCCGGCATGAGCGGCATCGAAGGGGTGCGGCACATCAAAGCCCTCGCCCCCGCCGTCCACATCGTCATGCTGACGGTACACCACGACAACGACCAGATTTTTCAGGCGCTGTGTGCGGGCGCTTCGGGCTACCTGCTCAAGACCGCCGCGCCACACGATATCCTCCGTGCTATTGCGCAGGTTCGTCTGGGCGGGGCCCCCATCGACGCCCAGATTGCCCGGCGCGTGCTGGACATGTTCACCCGCCTTGCCGCCCCCCGCGCCGACTACGGCCTCTCGGAGCGCGAGCACGAAATCCTGCAACACCTGGTGGATGGCGAAACGAAAAAACGGATTGCCGAGGCGCTGTTTCTGAGCCCACACACCATCGACGGGCACGTCCGCAACATCTACGCGAAGCTCCAGGTGCACAGCCGCAGCGGGGCCGTCGCCAAAGCGCTGAAAGAAAACCTGCTCTGAAGAACGGCGCGTTTGCGTCATGCGGCGGGGCGACCCGGCGGCTAGGTTGGAGTTGGTGTCTCCCTTGCTCCCTCTGCCCGCAGCCGCCATGTTGTTGCCCTGCCCTTCCCGCTGCTTCGTTGCCCTGCTCCCACTCCTGCTGCTGGCCCTGCCGCCCCGCGCCCAGGCCCAGGAAGCCGCGCCTGCGGTGACCACCACCGTCACCGTCTACACCCCCGATGGCGAAACGCCCTATCTCCAGAAGGATGAAGCGATCTGCCCCGGCGATGTGCCCATCGGCGTCGAGCCGCTCAAGATCAACTTCAAAGTCAGCACCACGAGCGAAACACCCGTCCCCTACACCACCACGTTTACCTACACCCACGGCACCCTGGACGGCAGCATGACGGTTGTTGACCCCATGGACACCACCCCTGCTTCGGTCACCTCGGGCGACACGACCATGTTTTCTGTCACCGTCAACGTGCATGCTGAACAGGCGTTTGAAGTGGATGTCGTCACGACTGCGAAAGACGACGGCCCCGCGATGACGCGGTGGAGGGTGCTGCGAGGCACGATCCAGACGCAGCATGAACAATGCACCTTCAACGTGTTGCCACCCGAACTGCGCACCATCACCATCACCTCGACTCCCTTCGAAGGCATTGCCATCAACGAGATCATCAACGGCGAAGCCGCAGGGACCGGCGTCACGCCGTACATCCGCTCGCTGGAAGATGGCACCGCCGTCACCCTCGAAGCCCCGCCCGTGTTTGAAGGCGAGCCCATCACGGGATGGTACGACGGAAGCCAGGTCTTGACTGACACCGGAAGGCTGTCGTTCGACGTCAACCGCGACCGCACCGTGACCGCCCTGTATGGCGAACCCACCGAGGCGGATGTCGGGATTCGCCTGACGGACGTTGAAAATGGTTTTTATGGAGAACCGGTCATCTACCTTCCGCCCATCAGCACATCGACGCTCACCTTCGAGGTATACAACAACGGCCCCGATGGCACCACGGCATCGATTCTGGGCAGTTTCGGTACGGGCGTCACCCAAATAGAAACGGTTGCCGTAGATGGCGAGCCCTGTGGCGAGGTGTCGCCGTCCTTCTTTACCTGTACGACCACGCTGGATGCGGGCATGGCTGCCACCGCCCATGTGACCCTTCAGACGTTCGAAGAAGGATCGGCGAGTGCCAGCGTATTTACCACCACCGATGGCGTGGGCACCACCGATCCCAACGGCGATAACAACAGCTTATCCGCCCCCATTGTTGTGGTTGCGGGCGGTTCGATTCACGGACAGAAATTCTTCGACACGGATCAGGATGGCATCAAGGACCCTGATGAGATCGGCCTCAACGGCGTGGTGATGTCGCTGTTCGACGAAAACAACATGTTGCTTACAAGGGATACCACCCACGTTATGGATGTGAACGGCGATGGTTTTCTGGATCCGTTCACCGAACATGGGCTATTCTGGTTCGCCTTCTTGCCCCCCGGCGATTATGCCGTGTCGGAAGCCGTCCTCGACTGGACGCCAACAACCCTACCCACCCAGCTTGTAACGATTGACGCGGAGGAAGTATTTCTGTGGTTTGGCAATTTTACGTCGAGCGAATTTGACTGGGGCGACCTGCCCGCCCCGTATCCTACCCTTTTTCCAACCGGGGCCTCGCATGCTATTCTGGAGGGCTTTTCCCTCGGCGACCTGGTCGATGGCGAAACCGATGGGCTTCCCTCCGCCAACGCCGAAGGCGACGACCGCGACGGCAGTGCGGATGAGGACGGCCTGGACGAATTTGAATGGTTCCACCCGGACTCTGTGTATATCGCCCTGGAGGTCTCCCTGCCTCCCGAGATCAGCCGGGCCTCCCTGGCAGGCTGGATCGACTTCAACAATGACGGCCTCCTCGATCCTTTTGCGGAAAACATCATCGCGCGCACGGTTGACACGACGGGCACCTACGGCTTCATCGTTCCCATCCCTCCCGGAAGTACCCCACGCTATGCGCGTTTCCGCCTCAGCACCTCTGCAACAGGCGTTACCGGCACCGGAGCGCTCCTCGCCCTCACCCCTGATGGGATGTGGTTCAGCGGGGAGGTAGAAGACTATCTGCTGGACGACTACCTGGCCACTGACGACTTCGGCGATGCGCCCGACACCATGGACCCGAACCGGCCCGACATCCCCAGCGGCTATCCCACACGGCGTGCCGATAATGGCGCCCACCACTTCACCGAAGCTTCCACCATCCAACTGGGGGAGGCGCGGGATAACGAAGCGGACGGCAGACCGAGTACCGAAGCCGACGGCGACGACCAGAACAACCGTTTCGACGAGGACGGCCTCCTTTTCGAGACGGGCTTTATCCCGCTCGGCGTGCGCCCGGAGCCCAAAGCCCGCACGGGGCAGGCGGTGCACTATGGGATTGCGCAAGGCACAGAAGGCACCCTGCGCCCCCTCGCCAGCGTGCAGGGCAAACTCGACGCGTGGATCGACTTTAACCGCGACGGCGACTGGGACGACTCCGGCGAGCAGATCTTCGACAGCGAAGACGTGCAAACAGGGCCCAACTACACCCCGCTCACGTTTACGGTACCCCCCTCTGCTGCGCCCGGCTTCACCTTCGCCCGCTTCCGCTTTAGCACCAACGGCGACTTGTCATTTGACGGCCCTGCCCTCAACGGTGAGGTAGAAGATTATCTGCTTCAGATCCTGGCGATGAACGCCGTAACCACCACGGCTGATGCGGGGGATGGTTCGCTCCGCCAGCTGCTCACCGACGCCAACACTGTACCCGGCATCGCGCTGATTGACCTGCGGGGACTGGGTAAACAGGACGCCACGATTGCCCTCCAAAGCCCGCTGCCCACCCTTACCAACCCCGTCATCCTTTTGGGCGCTGGCAACGTTATCCTCAATGGCTCCGCCGCTGGCTCCAGCGATGGTCTCACCCTCGACGCCCATGGGAACGTGATTGCGGGCCTCACCCTACAGGGCTTTTCAGGCGATGCCCTCGTACTTAATGGCTCCGGCAACCTCATCCAGAACAACACTATCCGCGACAATGGCGGTCAGGGCATCCGGGTTCTTGGCACAGCCAACAAGCTCCTCGGCAACCGCATTACGGGCAATGCCGGGCTGGGAATCGACGTAGGCGGCGACGGCGCTACGCCGAACGACACCCCGGACCAAGATGGCGTTCCCAACTTCCCCTTGGTCCTCGCCGCTACCATTACCGACAGCACCCGCATCGAAGGCATCCTGACCGCCACCCCCGCCACCGCCTTCGTGCTCGACTTCTATACAAATGAGGCGTGCGCCGCCACGGGCGAAGGCATGACGCCACTTGGCACCACCACCGTCAACACGGATGGCACCGGAAATGCGCCCTTCACGGCCCGTTTCGCCGCCGCTGTTCGCAACGGGCACGCCGTGACGGCCACCGCGACAAGCGAAGCGCTCGGAACGTCTGAGTTTTCGTCCTGTGCCATTGCCGTAGACACGCAACGCTCCCCGACCGACCTTCCCTCGGCGTTGCGGCTGCATGCGAACTACCCGAACCCGTTCAATCCCACTACCACCCTCCGCTTCGACCTGCCCGAAGCCGCCGAGGTACGCATCGAGGTGTTCGATATGCTGGGCCGCCGGGTGATGCGGCACGCGCTCGGGCACCTTCCGCCGCAGACCAACTACACCGTCACGGTGAACGCCCGGGCGTTGCCTTCGGGCACCTACCTCTACCGACTGGTGGCACAAACAAACACCCGTATCCACCACCGTACCGGACGCTTTGTGTTGATTCGCTAGGTGGACGGCCTGCCTTTCACAATCCGCAGGCGGCAGCATGTCATCCGGGATAATAAACCCGGAATACCGTATTATTGCGCATTCGTCTCCTTGCCACGAATCGCATATCGGCTGCGGCCACAGGCGTGCCCGGCTTGCTTCGTTCATGAACATTTATTGTCTGGTTACGCCTTCCCACGACGTCCTGCTTCGCGACTGGTTTCTCCGCACCTTGCCTGCCGCGTGCCACGCCGTCCCCTATTTCCTCGACGCGCCCCCCGAAGTTTTTGCCGAGGGAAACTGGCACCATATCGTGGCGCATAAATTTGAGGTGTTGGAACAGGCCTTTGCCTGCGAGCCTGAACACGCGGTGTTTATCCTGAGCGATGTGGACCTTCGCTTTTATGGCCCCTTTGCCACAGACATACAGCGCCGGATGCAGGGCATGGACATCCTTTTCCAGCACAACCGTCCCAGCCTTCCACAGACGCATGAACACGTGTGTACAGGGTTTGTGGCGGTGCGCAACACCCCGGCTTCCCGCACTTTTTTCCGTCGCGCCCATGCCTGGTTGCAGCAATGCAATCGCCCTGACATGGGCGACCAGAATGCCTGTATTCACATCTTGGAGCACCAACCTGGCGCCCTCCGTTTTGGATATCTTCCCACCACGTACTGGAGTCCGGGCTCCGAACGGGGCCGTTGGCAGCCCGGCTTGCCCCTCCACCCACCGCCTCACCTGATCCTTCACCATGCGAACCACACCGTGGGCATCGCCCACAAAATTGCGCAACTGACCGCTGTTGAAAAGCTGCTGCATGATGCGTCTGCCCCCTCTGTCCTTTTGGCCGACCAAGCCGCATGACCGCCGTCCCCGTTAGTGTCATCATTCCCACTCACAATCGGGCGGCGTTGTTACCCCGGGCGGTGCAGAGCGTGCTCGCGCAAACGGTGCGTGTGCAGGAAATTCTGATCGTCGATGATGCCTCCGACCATGCGGCCGCCACGGTCCTGGCGTCTGTTGATGATCCTCGGATTCAGCACCTGCGCCATCCCGAGTCGCGTGGCGGATCGGCGGCGCGCAACACGGGCTTGCAGGCTGCTACCGGTACCTTCGTCGCCTTCCTTGATGACGACGACACCTGGTCTCCCGATAAGGTCGAAAAGCAATACGCCGCTTTTGCCGAGAGCGACGCCTCAGTGGGCGGCGTCTTCACCTATTCCTGCAAGGTGTCGCCCCACGACCCCACGCTGCGCTACGTCGCCAAGACGCCACGTTTGCGGCTCACCTTCGATGACTTCTTGCACAAGACGTTTTTCGGGGCCTCGGTGCCACTGTTTCGCGCGGCGTGTTTCGAAAAGGTGGGCGGGTTTGATGAGGCCCTGCCTTCGGTGCAGGACCGCGATATGTGGCTGCGTATCGCCCATCATTTTGCGTTTGTCGGTGTTCCCGAGGTGCTGGTTCAAAACACCATCCACGGCAATCAGATCAGCAGCGACCTGCCCCGCAAAATTGCAGGCAAAGAGTTGTTTTTGGAAAAGTATTACGACGATCTGTGCCGTCACCCGAAGGCCCTCGCAGCACTCTACTGGCGACTGGGGCTCATGTACTGCATCGACGGTTCCTACACCCGCGGGCAGCAGCGGCTGCGCGAGGCCCTCGCCACCTTTCCCGACGATCCCGCTCCCGAAGCCGACCTGCAATGGTCGCAAGACGACCCGGCAGGCCACGCCCGCCATCTGCTAGCCGAACGCTTCAGCCGGGTCGGCGATGTGGTGTTGTACTACTGACCTGCGGTGTTGTCGGCCCCGGTGATGGCGGTGTTGATGATGTGCCAGAGCTTGTTTAGGGCGCGGGTGCGCTCGAAGGGCGAATCCTGAATAAACGCCCGTCCGGCAGCACCCATACGCTGGGCCACCTCGGGATGACGCGCCAGTGTGAGCAGGTGCCCGGCCATGGCATCCACCGCCCCTTCTTCTACCAGAAAGCCCGTCGTGCCATGCTGCACCACCTCTTTGATCCCCGCATGGAACGTGCTCACAATCGGAAGCCCTGACGCTGCCGCTTCCATCACGGCAACCGGCGTCCCTTCCGTGTTGCCATCGTGAGCGGTGATGGAGTGTTGGACAAAACCCCGCACGGAGCGCATGAGCGAGGCAATGGCGGTATGGGGCAAGAACCCGATAAATTCCACGGCGTCCTCCATTCCGAGCGAGCGTGCCAGATCGAGGCACACCGGTTTGAGGATGCCGTCGCCTACGATGATCAGCCGGGCCTCCGGACATTCGGCCACCACCTGCGCAAACGCGAGCAGGGTGAAATGGGGGGCTTTTTTATGCACAAACCGTCCGGTGGCCAGAAACGTGGGCGGGGCCTCGGCCGGGTTGGCTCCGTAAAACGCGTTGACGTCGACGCTGCACGGGTTGTAGTGAATCTTCTCCCGGGGCGCACCCAGGTTCTGCAACTGCGTCACCATGTCGTGCGAAACCACCACGAGCGCCGAGGCTACCTCAAACAGCCGATGATACGCTTCTCGGAACACATTCAGCGCATAGTGCTGCGACGCATCATAGCCATGAAAATGAGCGATCAGTGGGATCCCTTCGCGGTGACAGGCCTCCATCACCTTCACCGCTACAGGGCCGAACTCCGCCAGCACCGCCTCGATGCGCTGCTTCTTCAGGTACCGCTGCATGGCACGAATCGAAGGCTCCTGCGCCTGCGTACCAAACATGTAGCGCACCCCTATCTGCGCCCGCTGCCAAAGCGTGTTGAGTGGCACCTGATCATTGGTGAACACTTCCCCGGTTTTTTCCACCAGCAACCAGTCGACATGGGCAGGCAACCCCTGAATATGCGCCCGAATGAACGTCTCGGTGTAGGCCATCCGGGTGCGGGAAGCAACCACGACCCGCTGCAGCCCGGTTTGAGGAGGCGGGCGTTTTCGCACCATGGATACCCGGCGCGCGTCCGGGAAAGCGCGATGGCGTTGCAGCGCCTCCCACAAATCGTTCACGTCGCGATGCCGCCGCGCCAGCATCCGAATCCAGCGCGGCCCGTCCGCCCGCATCACATACGGATTAAAGTGCGCCTGAAGATCGATGGAGGACCAGACCGTGTCCCACCGCGCAGGCATCCGTTCCCCAAGCACTGCTGCGCCGCGTTCAAGGTCATCGGGGAGCAGGAGAACGGTGGTTTGCTCCGGATAGCGGGCCGCGTGCACCAGCAGCCGCTGGTTATAGACTGCCCAGAGGTTCAGGGCGTCCTGGGCTGCCTTCCACCGGCTGCTTTCGGTAAAGATGTGCCGAGCTACGGTTGCCCATACAATTTCGGTAGGACGCCGCACCACCAACACCGCATGCAAGTCTGGGAGCAGCCGCTGCCACACCTCCAAAAAAAACAGCGTGCGTGGGTCCTTCCACCCCCATAAGGAGCGACCGTTGAACTTCGCCAGCACCGCCGAGGCCGCCGCTGCAAAACGGGCTTCATCGATGGCAAAATCTTTCAACGCCGCCGCGTTTTTCCAGGAAGCGCCCTGCGCTTCAAGGTATTGGGTGTGAAGCGCCACCACCTCCTTGTCTGAGAGATGGTCGAGGCTTTCATTTTTCGTCACGCGTCCAAACTGATTCCCCAGAAAAACCCCGTTTGCCGCCATCGCCTGGGCCACGATGGACGCTCCCGAGCGCGGAGCCCCGGCAATCACTACGGGCGCCGTGTCGGTGGTCTGCAAATCAGAGAGACGATCAATCGTTTGGGGTTCCATTATACCGGAAAGGCAAAGTGGGTCTGCACATCGGCAACCTCCACGTCGGCGTGATACAAATCGGACGTGCAAAGCGCACGCACCTCGGCATCGTCCCCGGACGCCAGCGCCGCACAGATACGTTTTTCCTTTTGATGAAAGGCGCTGAATTGTTGTTGCCGCTGCTGCGATGCATATCCGGTTTCTGGGCGCTGGGTCTGCGACTGATGGTGGATGCGGCGGGAATAAAGCACCGCCGGGACATTGGCGATTTCGTAGAACCGAGCCAGTCGACACACAAACGTCATATCGCCTCCCACCCGCGTCCGGCCCTCAAATCCTCCTAACTCGAGAAACTCCTTCCGCCGAACCATCAGGGTGGCATAACACGCTGGACTGTCGGCAACCGGCACCTGCGTCTTCGCCGTCCCTTGTCGTTGATACAACACCGGGGTGCGTGCCTTGAGCATCTTCCGAACCGGCTGGGCCCGGATGATGCGGGGCACATCGATATAAAAAACGAGGTTGTGTCGCCTGCCGGCTTGGGTAACCAAGGCTGTATCGCCCCGTGCAGGCGTGAGGTCCGGCGGGAAGAACTGGTGGACACACGCCCCACACGCCACCAACGAACGCTGCCCCAACCAACGCTGCTGCATCAACAAACGGTTCGGGTGGCTGTAATCATCTGCATCCTGAAACGCCAACCACCGGCCCCGCGCCAGCTTCGACGCCACCCAGTTGCGGATCTGATACGGCCCCACATTCTTCGACAACCGCGCCAGACACACCCGGCGGTCCTCGCCGAAGAGCCGCCTCACCCGGTCGTAGGTATCGTCCGTGCTCGCATCATCAACACAAAACACCTCGATGTTGGCCTGCTGGATCAGGATGCTCCTCAGCGCCGTCTCGATCCACGCAGCCGCGTTGAACATCGGCACCACCACGCTGATCAGCGACCCATCCACCCTGGGACGATCGCAGGAAATTACGTCGGTCGGTGTTAGCCCCTGAAGCCGTGCTTCAAATTGAATACTGCGGTGTATTTCCTGATCAACGGGACACACACGTCCGTCTTCGAACACGTCGGCGTCCAACGTCTCCGCTCCATTGGGCGCTGAAACAACAAAGGAAGAGGCCTGTGTTGGAAACGCTGTGTGGGCGCTTTGCTTCTGACCAGAGATGCCGTCCATCGTCTTCATTTCCATCATACCGGCAGGGCAAAGTGGGCCTGCGCATCGGCAACCTCCACGTCGGCGTGATACAAATCGGACGTGCAAAGCGCACGCACCTCGGCATCGTCCCCGGACGCCAGCGCCGCACAGATGTCTTGCTCCTTCTGAAGAAAATCTTCAATGAGTTGCTCCCGCAAACGAGAACCGTACCCTGTCTCTGGGCGCTGAGTCTGCGACTGATGGTGGATGCGGCGGGAATAAAGCACTGCCGGTATGTTCGCTATCTCATGAAACCGCACCAGCCTATAAACGAATGTCTTGTCCGCTCCCACACGAATATGTCCATTAAAGCCACCCAGGCCAAGCCACACATCGCGCCGGACCATGAGGGTGGGGTAAAACGCCGGGCTCTCGGTGGTAGGCACCTGCGTCTTCACTCCCTCTTGCTGCGAAAAGAGCGACGGCGCGCGCTTTTTTAAGCCTTCCGACACCAACTCCGGCTGGGGCATCTGTGGGACATCCAGGTAGAAGGCCAGATCATGCCTCATGCCTTCTGCTTCAATAAATGCGGTGTCTCCGCGCAGCGGGGTAATATCCGGCGGGAAGAACTGGTGGACACACGCCCCACACGCCACCAACGAACGCTGCCCCAACCAACGCTGCTGCATCAACAAACGGTTCGGGTGGCTGTAA